>CAINSX010000056.1 GCA_903853185.1 uncultured Opitutia bacterium | reverse complement strand
GTCACGGACCCCGTCAGCATCCCCGACTTCCACGCTACGATCCTCGCCGCGATGCAGGTCGACACCACGCGCGACCTCATGGCCGGTGCGCGCCCGGTGCCCATCACCGACGGCGGTAAGCCCATCGCGAAGTTGTTCTAAAGTAAAAGGTGGTAGCGGACAGCGGTTGGCGGTTGGCGGTTGGGAAAGACAAAGAGGCCAAGGTCACCAGGGATGGCCGCCGCAGGGCGGCCGAAGGTAGGGGCGTGGCTTCGCCGCGCCCTCCTGTGTCTTGTGTTCCCAGCCGCTAACCGCCAATACCTGTTACGGAGTGCACGATAAATCGTGCCCCTACCATCGTTCGCCCTGCGGCGAACAAATGCACCCCCGGCCAATCATCCGGTCTCCGGTCTCCGGTTTCCCTTTGAGTTTATCATCCCCGCCACCCGCCACCCGCCACCTGAAATGAATGCCTCTGCTTCGCAGCAGTTCACCATGCCAGCAGATCCCCCGCGGCCTCCGGCCGCGCACTCCATCCTCGATACTCCAACCTCTATACCCTATTCAAGTGGCGTGGACCTTTTCTTCACCGCCGTCGCGGCGATCATGCTCTATCTGCATAGCCTGCGGGATTTCGCGCGCGAGGTCACGCAGCTCGGCGGTTCGCATCTGCGGCAATTCCTGCAGCGCGCGACCGCCAATCGTTTCGCCGGCGCGCTAACCGGAGCGGTGAGCGCGGCGATTGTGCAATCCTCGTCGGTGGTAAACTTCATCACGATGGGGCTCACGGAGCAGAAGGTGCTGTCGATGCGGGCGGCCTGGACGGTCATGATCGGAGCCAACGTGGGCACGACGCTCACCGCCTGGCTCATCGCGCATAAGTTCACCGGACTCGGCCCGATCTTCGTCTCGGTCGGCGGACTCTGGTCGCTCTTCGGCCCGCGGCGCTGGCGCACCTACGGACACCCCGTCTTCCACTTCGGCCTGATCTTCCTCGCGCTCAGCCTGATCAGTTCGACGCTCATGCCGCTGGCGCAGACGCCCGAGGTGCTCTCCTGGGCTGGCACACTGTCCACACCGCTCCGCGCGCTCATCTTCGGAGCCGGATTGACGATGCTCGTGCAGTCGTCGTCGGTCGTCGTCGGCCTCACCGTACTCTCGGTGGCCGGTGGGCTCATTGAACCCGAGCTCTCCATCTGGGTAGTCGTCGGCGCCAACCTCGGCACCGGCTGGGTCGCGCTCTTCACATCATCGTCGCTCGGCCCGATCGCCCGCCGCCTCTCGATGTTCAACGCCGGCCTCGACCTCTGCGGCCTCGCCCTCTTCGTCGCCGTGCTCCAGTTCGCCATTCGACCGCTGCTCGCGCTCATGCCCGAGCCCGGCCTGCAGGTCGCGCTCGTGCATTCCGCCTTCAATCTTTCCGCCGCCGCCATGGCCTTACTCCTGCGTCCCTGGATCTGGAGTTATCTGGAGCGGTTTGTACCAGAGGAGGCAAAGTAAGCACGGCAGAGCCGCCGCGAGGGGACACGTGGGCAAGGTGAC
>CAINSX010000055.1 GCA_903853185.1 uncultured Opitutia bacterium | reverse complement strand
CATCGGCGGAAAGTTCGCTTTCGACCTGGGCGAGCTTCTCCTCAAGGCCGACACGGTCCTTGGAGGTGGCGCGGATGCGCCCGAGCGCGGCCGGGAGGTCCTTGGCCTGGCGGATCCAGTCGGCGGCGAGTTCCGAGCGGATGGCCTGCTTGAGCTCGGTGAGCCGGTCGCGGTGCTGGTCGAGTAGGGCGGGCGAGTCGATGGTCACCTGACCGGGGCGAGTCGAGGCGAAGATGCCGTAGAAGGCGGTGAAGTCGGCCTGGCTGATGGCATCGAACTTATGGTCGTGGCAGCGGGCGCAGGAGACCGTGAGTCCGAGGAAGGTCTTCGAGACGACGTCGATCTGGTTGTCCACGTTGCGGACCTGCTCGTCGATCGTGTCCACGGGCTGGAAGCCGTGTTCGATCATGCGGAAGTGGCCGGTGCCAAGGGCGGACTCGTTGAGTTTTTCCGTGGGGTTGATGCGCGGGGATTTCAGCAGGTCTCCGGCGAGCTGTTCGCGGACGAACTGGTCGTAGGGGACGTCGGTATTGAAAGCGCGGATCAGGTAGTCGCGGTAGCGCCAGGACTGCGGAATGGCGGGATCTCCTTCGCTCCCGTGCGTGTCGGCGTAGCGGACAAGGTCCATCCAGTGGCGGGCAAAGTGTTCGCCGTAGCGAGGCGAGGCCAGCAGGCGGTCGACGACCTTGGCGAAGGCGTCGGGCGAGGTGTCGGCCTCGAAGCTGGCGATCTCAGCGGGGGAGGGCGGGAGGCCGGTGAGCACATAGGTCGCGCGGCGGAGGAGGGTGGCCTTGTCGGCAATGGCGGAAGGCGTGATGCCGGCGGCGGCAATCTTCACGTCGAGGAAGCGGTCGATCGGGCTGGCGGACTTGCCGGAGGGAATCGGCGGCGAGGAGACCGGTTGGAAGCTCCACCAGTTCTTACGGACCGTCAGCAGGTCGGACCAGGCCGGAGTGATCGAGCCTTCGGGGGCCTTGGTGCGCGGGTCGGGAGCGCCGCGGTTAATCCACTCCGCGAAGTCCGCGATGATCTTCGCGTCGAGCTTCGGACGCTTCTTCGGCATCTGGAGGGTCTCATGGCTGTAATCCATGGACTGGATCAGGATGCTCTTCTTCGCGTTGCCTGGGATGATGGCCGCGCCTTCTTCGCCGCCCTTGAGCAGGCCGTCGCGATAATCGAGTCGGAGGTCGCCTTTCTGCTTCTTCGCGTCGTGGCATTCGTAGCACTCCGCGACGAGCACCGGACGGATCTTCGATTCGAAGAATTCCAAGTCTGCCGGCTTGAGGTCAGCGGCCATGGCGGTGGTCAGCGAAAGGCTGAGCCAGGTGATGATGCGGCGGGGCGAGGCCAAGGGGGTGGGGTGCCTTGGTTATCGCCATCGGGGGAAGGCATGCAAAGGCCTAAATAGGACAGCGGCGAGGGCGTGAAGTTGCGGGGGATTTCAGCAGGCTTAACGCTCAATGGGTACAGGATGCCTGGCTGGGGGTGGGTAGGGACGTGATTGCCATGACGTCCGTGGGCGGACGGATGCCGTAAAGGTCGGTGGCATGCCCGGCTCGACGAAAGTACGGATGCGAACGGCGGTCATGGCAATGACCGCCCTACCTCATGCCCGCCGCAAACTACCCGGTTTCCGGTCTCCCTCTGAGTTCGGTCTTTTCCTAACCGCTAACCGCTTACTCCAATACCTGAATATGATTAATGCTGGTGAACTGGCGGTGGTCCGTGAACTGACGGATGAGCTTCTTCTGGGCGTCGACCTCGAAGATCTGGGCCGTGGCGCCGAGGTGGCCGTGT
>CAINSX010000054.1 GCA_903853185.1 uncultured Opitutia bacterium | reverse complement strand
CTGGGCGGCGGGAGTCGTCACCGAGGCAATGGCTCCGGCGGCGACATCGAGCTGATCGAGGGCGGCCTTATGGTCGCCAGCGGCAGACTTCTTCCGGGCGGCGTCGAGGGCGGCGTCAACCTGCGCGAGGAGTTTGTCGTTGGACGCAGCTTCGTCAGCCGTGACAGCCGGCACATCGGCCTTCGGGGCTTCACCCTTGGGGGCGGCAGCCGCTTCAGCGGCCTTCTTGGCGGCTTCGGCTTCGGCGATGGCGGAGTTGACGGAGGCGAGGCCTTCCGAGGCGCCGACATCCTTGGCGTCGATCGCGAGGATTGATTCGAACTTGGCCTTGGCGGCCTGCAAGTTGCCTTCGTCGCGGGCCTTCAGGGCCTCGGCGAGGAGCTGAGGCTTGCGCGCGGCGGTATCGCCGTCTTGGGCGACGAGGGAGCCGGCGGCGAGGGCGAGGGCGAGAGCGGCCCAGGCGAGCTGCGATCGGTGGAGGTTTTTCATGGGGTGGGTACGTTAAAAGTTATTTCTTTGCGTTGGTTGCCTTGGTGGAAGGAGGGGGAGTGACAGGCTTCGGCTTGGCGACCGGAATCGGCGCGACGGCGGCGGGGGCCGCTCGCGGAACTGGGGTCGTAGGCTTAGGGGCGGAAGCTGGGGCAGAAGGGGTCTTCGACTTAGAAGCGGAAGGATCAGGAACCGGGGCCGAAAGCTCCTGTGTGTCAGTCGTCAGTTTCTTCGGCTTCTTCGGGTTAAGAGCGAAGGTTTTGTCAAAAATCACGCTCTTGTTGGCCAAGTCAATGCCTTTGACCACGTAATTGGCTCCGTTATAGGTAAACTTATCCCCAACCAAATGAAGGGTAAGCGTCCAAGCTGGGTCGGACGGCGACGAAAGGATGATGTCGGTGCGAGCGACGAACTCCAACGGCTTTTCGTCGTCGATTTCGACGATTTGTCCGAATTGTCGATCGTCGACCGTCAAGAGGTTGCGGGTGAACGAGATGCCATCGGCATCCTTGCCCTTTAAGACCTTGAATGACTTCAGGGTGAGGAACGGGGCTTCCGGGATGGGCTTGTTCAGCTTACAGTCATCGATGTATTGCTTGGTCTTCACGTTCTTGAGCGTGAAGAGACGGTCTTCCTCCTTCTTGCCTGGTCCCAGCGTGGATTGGACGAGTATGAAGGTGTAAGTCGGATGGCCGACGGAAACCAGGGCGACGCCAAAGGGAGGCATTTCTTCGGCCTTGCGGCTACGCGGGACGTAATCCTTGAGCGCTGCATCCCAAACCACGTCAATCGTTGTGAAGAGGTCGTAATCCCAATTGTCGTCATTCTCCTCCGGGGTCGGCCAATCCTTCACGTTGTCCTCAAGCGAAGCGCGAGGGGTCGAAGGGTAGGCTTCACCGCGAGGGGCGGCGTCCTTGAGCAACTTGATGGCGGCGGCCTTGCCATCCTCATCGGGGACGATGGGGGCCAGCAGGCCAGGGGTGAGATACACCACGGATCCGGCGACGAGCAGAAGCGCGCCGAGGATGACGAGGATGATGTCCTTGCGGGAATTCATGTCCGGGGTGCTTTATTTCTTGGGTTCACCTTCGGCGCTGGCCGCAGGCTTCTCCTCGGGGATGGAAAGATAGTCGATCTGCACGACGAAAGAGGAAAGTTTACGCGGAACGACGAGGACGCGCTGATCCACCTGCGATACGGCAGGCTTGGCGCCGTTGGCTGCGGCAGGTTCTTCGGAGCCGAAGAAGCCACCGAGTAAGGCAGGGGCGGCAGTCGCAGGGGCGGCGGCGCCAGGCAAGACGGACGGAGCGGAGGCGGTGGAAAGTAGCTTTTCGACTTCCTTAGTAGCCAAACCGACATCGATTGTCGTGATGGCGACCGGGCGACCGGAATTACGCACCTTATTCACGAACGTACGCAAGGTCGGCGTGTAACCGACGAAACGAACGCGGAAAGAGAGGGAGTCGACGAGCCCTCGGCGATCAAATGTTCGAGTGGGTTGGAATTCGTCGACTTCGTTTTTAGAACCGTCCGCATCGGGCACGTAGGTGCCGGCGCCGGGCTTACCTTCGGGAATCAAGACGAAGGTCTCGATGGGTTCGCGATCGATGGATTCGATCAGCAAGGGAGAGCCCGCCAGGCGAGATTCGACGAGCTGACGGACGATGAAGTCGATGATCTGACGCTGCTGGTCGACCTTCTGGAAGTCGCGCTTGGGGGCGGTGCCCTGATTATGGATGTAGCGATGGAAGCCGAAGGCGGTCGGGTCGTTCGGCATCAGCTTGATGCCCTGGTCGGCAGCGAGTTTGCGCCAGCCGTCAACGGATTCACGGAGGAGCGCGCTCAGTTCGGCGGAATTAGCGGAGGCCTTCCCCCTGATGGCTAGATCCGGATTGCCTGAGATCGCAGCACGAAGAGAGGCGAGGTGAACTTCGAGCTCCTTGACGTCGGCGGAAGCCGCTTCGACATTCTTGTCATTGAGCGAGACAAGCGCAGCGCCCGGCACAAAGGCATGTCCGTTCAGCAGCGCGGCCTGCTCCTTTTGAGCGCGCGTCAGGAGCAACTTGGAGGAGGCGCTTCCACGGAAGGCCATGAACGCCATGGCGCAACCTGCGATGAACAGTCCGGCGATCGCGATGAGCGCGAGATTGAAGCCGAGGTTTTTCTTGAAATTCTGCATGGCTTAGAGGGCCTGGTCCTTGTTGATGACGAGGGTGAGGGTGGCCTTAGGGGTCATCCGAATCTCGGTCTTGTTATCGGCAGCCTTCATGGTCTGGTCGGTGACGATGATTTCGTTCTCCGGGACGGAGCTGACATAAGGAGACTTACGGACGACGGCGAGCAGGCGTCCGATATGGGCCTTCTCCGCCTGCGAGCGGTACTGCTTAACGTCGAAGGGGACTTCGGCGAAGAGGAAGCGGACGGAGATGACGACCTTGGTCACCACGACCGGAGCGGGCGCCGGCTGACCATCAACGGCCGGGGCGGCCGGGAGCGTCTCGTACTTCACATGCATCTCTTCGATCCACGTATTCTTGAGCGTGCCGACACGCGACTGGAGGTCGCCAAGGAAGGCGGGCCAGTTCGAGCGGTTGAGGACGACTTGTTCAATCTCCTTGGTCTTGGCGGAAAGTTCGCCGGCCTTCTTGCGGGATT
>CAINSX010000053.1 GCA_903853185.1 uncultured Opitutia bacterium | reverse complement strand
GGGCAAGTTGACAATGGGGAGATAAAGGACGCCACGTCGTGGCGCCCCTGCCTCGTGGCCGCGCTTACTTCTTCTTCGAAGCTTTCTTCGACTTCTGCTCTTCGCGATGCGGGATCAGGTAAGTGCGGCCGCGGATGAGGCGTTCGTAGAGGTCGACCATCGCCACGCCTTCGCGGGGACGGACCGAGTCAGCCTTCGTCGCGCGATCGACCTGGCGCTTAAGCATGCGGCAGAGGTCTTCGGCGTTATACTGGATCATGCCGAGGATGCGTTCCACGGAGTAGCCCGGGATGCTTTCTTCGATGTAGAAGCCATCGGCTTCATCATCTTCGAGGAAGACGTGGGCTTCGTTGACGCGACCGAAGAGGTTATGCAGGTCACCCATGATGTCCTGATAGGCGCCGACCATGAAGGCGCCGACGTAGTAGGGCTGGCCTTCCTTGAGCGGGTGGAGGGCGAGGGTCTTGCGGACGTCCTCGAGGTCGATGAAGTCGTCGACCTTGCCGTCGGAGTCGCAGGTGATGTCGACGAGCGTCGCCTGGACGGTTGGGCGTTCGTTGAGGCGATGGATCGGGGCGATCGGGAAGAGCTGATCGAGGGCCCAGTGGTCGAGCAGGGACTGGAAGACCGAGAAGTTGCAGACGTACTGTTCGGCCAGCATCGAATCAAGGCGGGCGAGTTCGTCCGGGACATCGGAGGAGTCCTTGAGGTCGTCGCGGATCTGACGGCAGATATCCCAGAAGAGACGGTCGGCGGCCGCGCGTTCTTCGAGGCGGAGATTGCCGAGGCTGAAACGGGCGTGGGCTTCTTCGCGCTTTTCCTTGGCGTCGTGGTAGCGTTCGAGGGGGTCGAACTTCCGCTTGTTCTTGCGGATGGCTTCGAGCTCCTTGACGAGCTGGTGGGTCTTGCCCTTGGAGGTGTCGACCTTTCCGTCATCGCGGGTGATGCGGTCGACTGCTTCGAAGATCAGGATCGAGTGGGGGGCGACGAGGGCGCGGCCCGATTCCGAGACGATGTCCGGGAGCTCCACCTTGCTCTCTTCGCAGATCTGTTTGACGTTGGCGACGACGTCGCGGGCGTAGCCTTCCATGCTGTAATTCATGGAAGATTCGTAGGCCGAACGGCTGCCATCGTAGTCGATACCTAGGCCGCCACCGACGTCGAGGAGCCCCATCGGGAAGCCCATGCGCTTGAGCTCGCAGTAGAAGCGCGTGGCTTCGACCACGGCCTTCTTGATTGTGCCGATATTGGGGACTTGGGAGCCGATGTGGAAGTGGACGAGGCGAAGGGAGTCCTTCATCTTCGCCTTGGAGAGACGCTGGGCGACCTCGACGATCTCGGAAGCCGTCAGGCCGAACTTGGCGTTCTCGCCGGTGCTATCAGCCCACTTGCCTTCGCCGGCGGTGGTGAGCTTGACGCGCAGGCCGATGTGGGGCTGCACGCCCATGCGGCGGGCGATGCGGATGATGGCGTCGATTTCGGAGAGCTGTTCGACCACGATGATGGTCTGCTTGCCGAGGCGGCGGCCCATCAGGGCGAGCTCGATGTATTCCTCATCCTTGTAACCGTTGCAGATGAGGAGGGCCTTGCGGTTCTCGAGGAGGGCGAGGGCGATGATCAGCTCGGGCTTCGAGCCGGCTTCGAGGCCGAAATCGTATTCTTCGCCGGCGTCGAGGATTTCTTCGACGACTTCGCGGAGCTGGTTGACCTTGATCGGGAAGACGCCGCGGTAACGACCGTCGTAATCCTCTTCCTTGATCGCGTTACGGAACGCTTCGTTGATCTGCGTCACGCGATTGCGGAGCAGGTCCTGCACGCGGATTGTGAGCGGGGGCTTCAGGCCGGACGCTTCGACTTCCTTGACGATGTCGGTGATGCGGATCTTGCGGTGGTCGCCTTTCGGGTGCACGCAAAGGTGGCCCTGAGGGTCCACGGAGAAGTTGTTACCTCCCCATCGTTTGAAGCCGTAATATTCTTCGGCGTCTTTGGTAGTCCAGGGCTGCGGTTTGCTCACGTCGGTAGGGAGGTGGACTTTTTATCGTGCGGGGGGAAGCGCAAGGGGAAATCTCGCCTCCGCCGGCGGCTTACGGCTCGACCCGGCGGCGCCGGGCGATTGTCTGACCGCATGTCCGCCGAACCAGTCATCCGAGCGACGATCGCGTTACGGAAGGCCCTGGACGGCCGTTCGTTTCCCACGCCGGCGGACTTCGTCTACCAGCCGCTAGACTACGCATGGGCTTCGCATGAGGCCTACCTGCGTCGCTTTGCGGCCGCCGGTCCACGGAAGGTGCTCTTCTTGGGGATGAACCCCGGGCCTTTCGGCATGGCGCAGACCGGCGTGCCGTTCGGAGAGATCGCCGCCGTCCGTGACTGGATGGGGCTCGAGATGCCGGTCGGTCGACCCGAGAAGGAGCACCCGGCTAAGAAGGTCACCGGTTTTGCCTGCCACCGTTCTGAGGTGAGCGGTCGCCGTCTTTGGGGTCTATTTCAGGAGCGCTTTGGCAAGGCCGAGGCGTTCTTCGCCGAGCACCTCGTCCACAACTACTGCCCGTTGCTCTTTCTCGAGAACACCAAGCAGGGTCGCAACGTCATCCCCGAGGAATTGCCCAACGAGGTCATGGCGCCCGTGAACAAGGAGTGCGATAAGCTCTTACGCGTGATGGTCGAGACGCTGGGCGTCAGTACCGTCGTCGGCGTGGGAGGCTATGCCGAGACGCGGGCGCGTGAAGCCTTGGACGGCTTGCTGGTCAAGTTTGCGAAGGTGCCGCACCCGAGCCCGGCAAATCCCGTCGCGAACCGCGGTTGGTCGGCGGCCGCGACAAAAGCCTTAGTCGAACAGGGAGTCTGGTCCTGATGGGACTCATCGAGGAGATCCTCGTCCGCCCGAAGCTTCGTCAGAAACTTTGGGCGTGGTGGTATCCGTTCTTCACCCGACGGGTGCGTGCGCAAGGCATCGACTTTCTTAACTACGCTTTTCAGGAAGAGGAGGCTGCATCTTTGGCTCTGTCGGCTTTAGATGAGCCGAATCGTCCGAACATTCAGCTCTACGAGCATGTGCGCGGCGGTGTCACCTTGCGTGGTTTGCGGGTCCTTGAGGTGAGTTGCGGTCATGGCGGCGGCGCGTCGTATTTCGCGCGCACCTATCAGCCGGCCGAATATATCGGCTTGGATCTCAATCCCGAGGCTATCCGGCATTGCCAGTCGCGCCATCAGGCTACCGGCCTTCGCTTTCAGGTCGGGGACGCGCAGAAGCTGCCTTTCCCTGAGGCCAGCTTCGACGTCGTCATCAACGTCGAGGCTTCGCACTGCTACCCGGATTTTCCGGGTTTCGTCGATGAGGTCGCGCGCGTGCTCAAGCCTGGTGGCAGGTTCTGTCATGCAGATTTACGTTATCAGAATGGCGTTGACGAATGGGTGTCCGCTTTGGCGAAGCATCCTAAACTGAGGCTCGATGTGATGCGCCTGATTAATCCCGAGGTCATCCGAGGGATGGAGCTGAACACGCCTCGTTATGTCGCCATGGTGAAGGCTGCCTTGCCGCGTTTCCTGCACGGCCTCGCCTTGGACTTCGCCGGGGTGAAGGGTTCACGACTCCATCGCGACGCCATCAGCGGCGAGATGAGTTACCGCTCGTTTAAGCTGACCAAGAAGTCCTGAGCTTACTTCGGCTCGAGGATGATCAGTCGTCCCGGCGTGCTTGTGCCGGCGGCGAGAGAATTGCCGCGACAGTATTCCGCGATCAGCAGGCGGTGGCCGGGCAGGGTGATCATCGAGATCGGGCGGGCCAGCGGAGCGGCGATCGTGGTCACCACGGCTTCCTTCTTGGCAAAGTCGAGCCGGGCCTGGACGAGGTCAAATCCGCTCTGTCCCTTGAGGTAATTGCCAAAACGGGTGATCAGGAAACTGTTGCCCAGAGGGGCGGGCCAGTCTGGGCCGAGTTCGAGGATCGTGGAAGGAGAGGAGTGCGGAGTGAAGGTCGCCGAGCCACCGCGATCGTTGGCGTCAGGGCCGACGTTCTTGAAGGGACGGGTGAACTGAAGGCCCTTGGGGGCATCAGGCGTGTAAGGGTAGGGTTTCTTCGTCCAGTCGCCGAACTCATAGGGGAAGCCGTAGTGCTTGCCGTGTTCGATGAGGTTGAGTTCTTCGGGCGTGTCGGCGTCCGTGCCGTTCTCGACGCCTAAGAGGCGTCCCGCATGGT
>CAINSX010000052.1 GCA_903853185.1 uncultured Opitutia bacterium | reverse complement strand
CGCCCGTGTCCGTTTCGCCATCGCGCAGGTTTCAGGTATGTCCGCCCGCGGTCCCATCGCCGAGAAGGCCGCCCAAGAACTCTCCACGAAACAGGCGCGCGGCGAATCTGAACCAGTACCTTTCGAAACGGGTAAGCTCGGCGGAAAATTGGCTACCTATGAGATGATGCGAGCCAACCCGGCGCGCAGTGTCGGATTCAATTCGATCGAGGCCGCGGCCAAGATCAAGGTGCCGATGTTGCTCGTCGACGCCGAGAAGGATGAACTGGTCGACATCCGGCAGCACGGCGGCAAGGTCGCGGGTATCCTCAAGGCTAACGGTGTGCCGGTCGAATACCGCGTCATCCCCGACATCACCCATTACGGCGTGTACAAAGAGAAGTTCGCCGAGGTGACCGCAATCGAGGTCGAATGGCTGCGGACGGCCCTGAAATCATCGGGTAACTGAGCTTCCGGGCCCGTCGGGTTGGGGCTAGCACGACATTTCTTGGATAAGCCGGAGAGGGAGAGTTATTCACATCTAAGGGTCCGCAGGGGGTCCTGATTAAAGGCGTTTGCACCCCGTCGGAACCCGCCCAACTTATCGGGCTTCCGACCCTCCCCGTGTCGGCACCCCATGAACCCCCTGTCCGCCGCCCTCCTGGTGCTGCTGCTCTCCGCTTTGGCGGAGGGCCTGCATGCCCGTCGGGTACGCGTCGCCGCTCGGTTGGCCTTTGGCCCCGAGGCAGCCTCCCGCGGGTGGACCATGCTGGCTCCTTTCCTACGCTGCCTGGCCATCACGGCTTTCGCTTGGGGCTTGGCGGTGATGTGGCAGCTCCATCAGGCGGCCAAGGATGGCAAACCTGCCGACACCAAGGAACCGGTCCGCCTGGTGTTCGTGGCCGATCTTTCGCCCAGCATGTATCTGAAGGACGCGGGTCCGGAAGGAAAACAGACCCGCCAGGAGCGTATGCGCGAAGAAGTCGAAGCGGTGCTCATGCGCGTCGGCGGCGACCTGCGTTACGGCGTCATCGGCTTTTACACCGAGGCGCACTCGGTGGTGATGGACGCCCATGATCCCGAACTCGTCCGCAATGTCTTCAACGGCTTGCCGGTCCAATATGTGATGAAGGCCGGCTCGACCGATCTCGGCACCGCCGTCAATGCGGCCGTCAAGGTCGTCGAAAGCATGCCGGCACAGACGGTGCGCTTGGTCATCTTCACCGATGGCGACACGATCCCGCTCCAGCCGATCCTGCCGCGCCCGAAGTCCGTCAAGGACGTCATCGTGCTCGGCGTCGGTAATCCGCGTAAGGGCACCTTCATCGCGGGCCATCAGTCCCGGCAGGATGCCGAAGTGCTCGCGACGGTCGCTCGCTCGCTGCGAGGTTCCTATTTCGACGTGAACGAGAAGCACCTGCCGACCGACGCCTTGGGCGACCTGGTCGTGCGTACGCCGTTGGCGAAGTCGGGCCTTAATCTCGCGCAGCTGGCCGTGCTGGCGATGGCTCTGGGCGCCGCGATCCTCGCGCTACTGCCCGTGGCCTTGCAGTATCTCGGCTCCCGTTGGCGCGTCGTCCGCCTCGAAGCCGAAGCAGGGGAGGGCTCCGTCCGATGAGGAAGTTCTTCACGCTGCTCTGGCTGCTCTTTCCGGTCGGGGTGGTCTATTACCATTTCAACGAAGGTCAGGCTCAGATGGCCCGCGAGAAGGCCCGCGATCATCTCGGGCGCATCCGCGAACTCGAGCATGCCAAGGAGCCCGACTGGGCGACCGTGGTCGAGGAATACGACAAGCTCACCGGCGAACTGCCGCAGGACGAACGTCCGTCCGTCCGCCACCAGATCCGCCTTGCGAAGGCCAAGGCGAAGATCGAGATGCTCGACGTCGCGGGCGCGATCGCTGACCTCTCCCAGCTGCTGAAGGAGTCGGCCGCGGTCGACGGTGAGGACGGCACGACGACCCGTGCGATCCGCGAGACGCTCGGTAAGGCGTATTTCTACGCGACCTCCTTGCTCAAGGCCAACGGGGCCACCGAAGACGAATGGCGTCCTTACGCCGAACGCACCCGCCAGGTGTTCCGCTACCTCGCCGAACACCAGGACCCTGCGGCCCTCGCCGACTACGAGAAACGCGTCGAAGCGGAATTCGCCCGCTCCGTCCGCCAAAACACCTTATGAAGACCCACCTCCTGCTTTGCGCGCTGTGCGCCTCCGTCTTTGCCCAGGAAGCTCCGGCTCCCTCTGCCGTCGAAGGCGTACGCGGCGTCCGCCAGGAAGGCTCCGGCAAGGTGAAGGAAATTGATCCTGCCGCGAAGACCGTCGCGCCCACCACCGTCCAAGGCGTCGACAAGGTCGATGGGGTGAAGGCACCGGGCGGTGCTAAGGCCGTGAAGCAAACCCCTCCGCCGGCCTCCGTCACCGAAGGCGCGAAAGCCACGCCGCCTCCGCCCGCTCCGAAAGGTGTAGAAGCGGTCAAAGGCGTGAAGCCCCCAGAAGCCGTCAAAGGCGCGGGCACGAAGGCCACGCCGCCGCCTCCCTCCAAGGGCCTCGTCGGTGCCGAGGGCGTGAAGCCGCCCGAAGGCGTCAAGGGTGCTGGTGCCAAGGGCACGCCGCCTCCGCCTGCTCCGAAGGGAGTCGAAGCCGTCAAGGGCGTGAAACCCCCTGAGGCCGTCCAAGGTGCTGGCACCAAGGCCACACCGCCTCCTCCTCCCGCCAAGGGACTCGAGGGCGTCAAGGGCGTCAAACCGCCTGAAGGCGTGAAGCCCGCCGCCGGCGGTATCAAGCCCGTCGAAGGCGTCACTGGTATCGGCGCCGGCAAGCAGAAGAATCTCGAGGCCGCGCTCCAGATCAAACCCGCCGGCAAGCCCGAGCCGAAGAAGGCCAAGGCCGCCGCGGCGCTCCTCGGCGGACCCGAACCGAAGGGCAAGCCCGACAAGCAGGACGACCGCAAGCTCTTCGAGGAGATCAAGAAGATCCCCGACAACGGTTCCTGAACCAACCCACTTTCTAAAAATAAAATACCATGAGACTCCTCCGTCCGTTCCTCTGCGCCGCCCTCGTGCTCGCGGCGACGCTTCCCGCCCAGCAGGGCGCTCCCCTCGACGCCAAGACGCAGCAGCAGTATGAGCGTCTGCTCCGCCATCGCTACACGCGCGACCTCACCGAGGTCTTCGCCGCGATGGAGAAATCGGCCAAGGCCGACGCCCGCGCGACCGCCGACACCCGCTTCCTCTCCGCCTTCCGCCTCGGCGATTGGGCCCAGGTGCGCTCCGAACTTGCCTCGCTGCCGCCCGAACTCGGCCGTGGCATCTACGATAAGATGCTCTCTGACCTCGCCGAGCGTCCGAAGAGCGGCGTGCGTATTGAGGACGTCTTCGCCCTCGCCGACGCCGCCCCGGGCGAACTCACCGACCTCGAGCTCCGCAAGATCGGCCAGATGCTCAGTCAGATTGTCTCGCCTAACGAAAGCTTCTGGATCGCCGATCGGATGTCCCGCGGCACCGAGAAGCTCGGGGGTAAAGATCCCGCCCGTCGCCTCGCCGCGGGTCGTGTCCTTCTCGCCGGTGGGTTCCGCGATCTCGCCAAGGCTTACCTTCCCGATGGCGCCGATTTGGACAAGGTGGCCGACGAAGGGCTGCGTCAGGAAATCGCCGCCTTCCTCGCCGCCGAACAGGCCACCGAGCTCGCTCAGCGCGACCAGATCTCGCGTATCTGGAATGACAACGTGGCCATCCTCCGCTCCGAGAAGAAAATCAACGATTGGGAGAAGAGCAAAGCCGCGGGAGAGATGCTCCGCGTGCTCACCCAAGTCTCGCCCGCCGTGCTCAGCGGGACGTTCGGCGAACTGATGAAGTCCCAGCCCGAGGCCGCCCTCAAAATCGTCGGCGGGCTTTCGCGGAAGATCCAGAACGAGACGCACGCGGCCGCTGCGCAGCGTATCGACAACCTTCGCGCCCAGACCGTCCTGGCCAATCTCATCGCGGAAAACCCCGACGCCGGCTCTGAGCCTTGGAATCAGATCCTCACGCTGATGGCAGAATCCTGGATGACCGAGGTAGAGAACTCCTTCAGTCGCCAGGCCGGCGTGCCGCGCCGCGGCGGTGTCAGCCGCAATGGCTCCAGCGAGATCGACCCGGAGGAGATGCTGTTGCTCGCCCCCGCGGGCAAGTGGCACGCGGCCTTGCCGTCCGATCTGCGTGACCGTTTCGACGCCAGCCTCGCCCGCGCCATCATCGTGAGCGCCAATTTCGAGATGGCCGCCGATCGGATCGTTGAGATCGCCCGCCGTCACCCGGCCGCCGGCGTGGCCCTCGCGGAAGACTTCTTGCTCGCCTGGGGCCAGGCGCATAACCCGCAACTCCCCCAGGAGCTCCGCGCCCGTTACGGCCTGCCTGAGGATGCCCGCATTCCGATCACCCCGGTGATGATGGAGCGCAACATCGACTCCCTCGCCCGCATGATGCAGGTCTTCCGCAAGGCTGGCGTCGCCCCGCGTGACGAGAGCAAGGTCGTCAACGCCTTCGACCTGGCCTACAGCAACGCCGAGGCCTACCGCGACTCGCACATCGAACGCGTCTTCGGTCCGACGGCCAAGATGGACGAGCAGCTGTTCTTCCTGCTCGCCCAGAAGATGCATGCCAACCTCGGTGACCGCTGGCGCCGCGCCGATATCCAGCGCGGCAGCCTGACGCGCCGTAACGAGGCCCAGACCTACGCGATGGCCGAAGCCGGCTACGCTTCGCTGCTCAAGATGATCGACGAGTGGCAGGCGGGTCGCCCCGACGCCTACAAAGCAATCCTGCTCGGCGCGGTCGTGCTCAACGACTGGTCTGATTTCGAAAGTTTCCAGGACTTGGCTCCGCTTGAGCCGGCCAAGCGCATCGTCGCGGCGAAGGAGAAGACCCTGCAGTCGCAGGACTACTTCCAGCGCGCCGCCGAGGCCTACGGCCGTCAGGTGGTCCGCCTGCAGGGCAACGAGCTCAACATCGACCCTTACCTCAGCTGGTTCAATGCCGTGCTCGGCATCGGCAGCACCGGCCAGGTCAACCTCGGCCGGCCGATGAACCGCGCGGCCCTCGGTCGCATCCGCGCCGCCATCCTCGCGTTACCCGGTAAGCTCGCGCCCACCCATATGGGTCAGCTCGCGAAGACGCTCAACGGCCGCCTCAACGATACCAATAACCCGATGCACGAGGATCTGAAGTATCGCTACCTCGCCAGCACCCTCGTCGTCACCAAGGACGACCCGTTCTCCCTTGGTCTGAAGAAGCGGTCTGACTACCTCGACGAGCTCCTCAGTGAGATCCGCGTCCAGACGCGCGTCGACGGTCCCAACTCCGTCGGCGTTAACCAGGAGTTCGGCATCATCGTGAGCGTCTTGCACACCGAAGCCATGGGCCGGGTGGCCCGCTTCGGCCAGTATCTCAGCAACGATGCCATCGCCGTGGCCGCCAAGTCGAAGCGCCGCGGTCCGCAGGTCGCTAAGGGTCCCGATCCGCAAGGCCCGCGCGATGAGTTCGAGCAGAAGCTCACCGAAGGCCTATCCCCGTTCTTTGACATCCGTTCGATCACCTTCGCCGCACCAGACGTGAAGTCGCGTCCGAGCGCCCGTCCAGGATGGGAGGAGACGACGCTCGCCTACGTGCTCGTCCGCGCCAAGGACGCCAGCGTCGACAAGATCCCGCCGGTGCAGATGGAACTTCGCTTCATCGACCTCAGTGGTCCGGTGACGATCCCGGCCACTTCCGCCGAGACGTTGCTCAAGGTCGCCTCTGGCAAACCGACACCTCGTCCCGCCGACAAGGTCGAGGTCACGCAGACCCTCGACACGCGCCAGTTCGCGATCAATGGCTCGCTGAGCCTGGAAGTCGCCGCGACCGCCTCCGGGCTCGTCCCGGAACTCGACGATTTGCTCGATCTGGCTCCGCTCGCCGCTGTCGCCAAGGTCCGTCAGGTGACGGCCATCGACCCGCTGATGGTGAAGGAAATCAATACCTGGGGTGAGAAGGTGGCCCCGCGCACCGAGCGCCGCTGGTCGATCACCCTCGATGGCGACGCCATCCGGGCGGCCGACAAGGCGAGCGACGTGCCGTTCCCGACGGTCAAGGCTGCGAACACGACCACCGTCTGGCGCACGTACCAGGACATTGATCCGGTCGTCCTCTCGAAGGCTTCCGTCCTGCTGGATCGCGTCAAGGTCGCCCAAGGTGCCGGCTACGTCCCTCCAGTCGCCGACGATTATTCCACATACCTCTACCTCGGACTCGCCGTCGTGGTGGCTTTCGTTGCCTGGCTGGTCTTCCGCAAGCGTGATACCGGTCCGCGCCCGCCGCGCGCCCGCGATGTCTTCAAGCTGCCCGCGACGATCGACGGTTTCGCGGTCGTGGCCTTGCTGCGTAAGCTCGGCACGAGCCCGCTCGTGAAGTTCAATGCCGCGCAGAAGGCTGAACTGCAGCAGGACATCGACCGGGTGCAGACGGGCTGCTTCGGCGGTACGGCCACGCTGTCACCTGCCGACCTGAAGACCCTCGCTGAAAAATGGCTCCGCCAACTTCGCTGAACCTTGCCTGATGTTCCTACCCCCACCCCTATCCCTACCCCTTAAAAAATGAGCAACCATCCCAATCCCGTGGCCGTCCAGGCCGCTCACCAGTTCGTCGCCGACGTCCGTACGCGCGTCGGTAAGGTCGTCGTCGGCCAAGACATCGTCGTCGAACGTGTCATGATCGCGCTCCTCACCGGCGGCCACCTGCTCCTGCAAGGGATGCCGGGCCTGGCGAAGACGCTCCTCGTGAACACGGTCGCGAAGGCCATCGCCTTGGACTTCCGTCGCATCCAGTTCACGGTCGACATGCTGCCGTCCGACATCGTCGGCTCCGAAGTCGTCGACCAGAAGACAGGCGACTTCCGCATCCACCGCGGCCCGGTCTTCACGAACCTGCTCCTCGCTGACGAAATCAATCGCGCCGCGCCGAAGGTGCAGGGGGCGATGCTCGAAGCGATGCAGGAGCGCAAGGTCACCCTCGGTGGACAGACCATGCGCCTGCCGACGCCGTTCCTCGTCATCGCGACGCAGAACCCCGTCGAGCAGTCCGGCACCTTTGAACTACCGGAAGCACAGCTCGACCGTTTCATGCTCCTCCATCGCCTGGGTTATCCCGGTCGCGACGAAGAGCAGGACATCCTCCAGCGCCAGCTGGGTATGGGCCTGCGCAAGGAAGAGGGCGGGGCGGTCCCGAAGACGGCCTTCGACATGATCGACGACTCTCCGGTCGGCACGAAGGGCGACCTCGTCGCCGCGATGGAAGCCGTCCAAGGCGTCCACGTGAGCGAGGTCTTCCTCCGCCACTCCGTCGAGCTCGTGCGCCGCACCCGTGAATCGAAGGACCTCGACTTCGGTTGCAGTCCTCGCGCCGGCTTGGCCCTCGTCAACGCCGCCCGCGCCCGCGCGGTCATCCGCGGCCGAGATTACGTCACCCCTGAAGATCTCTTCGACCTCGCCGAGGACGTCGTCCTGCACCGTGTCCGCGTGAGCTATGAAGCCGCGGCCGCGGGCCAGACCAGCGCCAAGGTGCTGGAATCGAT
>CAINSX010000051.1 GCA_903853185.1 uncultured Opitutia bacterium | reverse complement strand
GAGGACGCCGGCTTCGGAGCCCATGATGACGTAGTCATCCTTGGTCACGTAGTAGCGGGAGGGGCGGAGACCGTTGCGGTCGAGGGTGGCGCCGATCATCGAGCCGTCGGTGAAGACGACGGAGGCGGGTCCGTCCCACGGCTCCATGAGGCAAGAGTTGTATTCGTAGAACGCCTTCTTCTCCGGGCTCATCGATTCGTGGCCGTTCCACGGCTCCGGAATCATCATCATCATCGCCTCGGGCAGCGAGCGGCCGCCCATGACGACCAGTTCGAGGACGTTGTCGAACTTGGCGGAGTCGGAACCGTTGGGGTTCACGATCGGGAGGATCTTCGGGAGTTCCTTGCCGAATAGCGGGCTGGCCAGGAGAGGCTCGCGGGCCTTCATCCAGTTGACGTTGCCGTTGAGGGTGTTGATCTCGCCGTTGTGCGCGATGTAGTGGTACGGGTGCGCGCGTTCCCAGCTCGGGAAGGTGTTGGTCGAGAAGCGCGAGTGGACGAGCGCGAGGGCGGTGTCCATCGACTTATCGGAGAGGTCGCGGAAGTATTTGCCGACCTGTTCGGGCATGAGCATGCCCTTGTAGATGATCGTACGGCAGGAGAGGGAGCTGGCGTAGTAGAACTCGTCCTTGCCGGCGCCGCGGATCTGGTGGTGGGCCTGCTTGCTCAGGATGAAGAGCTTGCGCTCGAAGTCCTGGTCGCTGGCGCAATCAGCCGGGCGGCCGAGGAAGGCCTGACGGACGACCGGCTCGCTGGCGATGGCGGTCTGGCCGAGGGAGGAGTTGTCTACGGGCACGTCGCGCCAGCCGAGGATCGAGAGGCCGAGGGACTTGGCGAGGTCGGTGAAGGTGGCCTCGGTCGCGGCGCGGATCTTGGCGTCGGGGGAGACGTAGAGCATGCCCACGCCGTAGTGGCCGGGCTTGGGGAGGTTGGCGGGGCCGACCTTCGCGAAGAACCCGTGGGGGAGCTGGAGCAGGATGCCCGCGCCGTCACCGGTGTTGACCTCGCAGCCGCAAGCACCTCGGTGGTCGAGGTTCACCAGGATGGTGAGGGCCTGCTGGATGATATCGTGCGAACGCTTGCCCTTCATCTGGCAAACGAAGCCGACGCCACAGGCGTCATGCTCAAACTGGGGGTCGTAAAGACCCTGTTTTTCGGGAAGTCCGGGATTCTTCATTTCTGGTGTGGGCAAAAGTGGTCGGATGGGCTGGCGGCTAGGCCGCTGGGTGCCTTGGCGGAGACCGCAAGACGTCTAAATCTAGTGGGCATTAATCCCCCCCTGTCAAAGGCAACTTATGGATTGGCCGGAGGGGGGCGGAGCCGGGTTTTCGTGCCAACTTCTCGGGCCGACAATCGCTCGTCCGCTTTTGGTTAATTTTGTTAGGAAAAAGCCCAAAGTGCGACACGGCACGACGGATGTTGGGCTCCGGCCGCTACCCGCCGTCTGCCTGCGTCTCCCTTGACTTTGCCGCCCGCCCGCCCGACTACCCAAGCCATGAAAGCCGACAACGACCTTTACCGACAGTTGCGCGAGTTGCCGGCCGCCCAGCTGTGGAACGTCGAGGTCCCCAAGTTCAACCAGCTCGACCCCAAGGAGCGCAACCAGCAGGTCGCCCTCGTCCGGGCCGTCGGCGTGGTCTTCTCGACCTCCCGTAACCCGGAGATGAAGGCCGCGGTGAAGGCCTGGATGATCAGCCTCCTGCGGGACCCTTCCGAGAAGATCCGTCGCTACGCCACCGCCGCCATCCCGAAACTCGGCGGCGACGAAGAGTCCGAACGCAAGCTGATCGACATCCTTAAGACCACCGACGTGGATCGCGAGAAGAAGAAGGTCGCCTCGGCCCTTGAGAAGATCGGCGGCGCGGCGACGCTCAAGGCGGTCGCGGGTTCCGGCGAGAAGCTCATCGACGAACAAAAGGTCCGTGCGAGCGTGGCCCGCCAGGGCGGCCCGAGCAATGTGCGTCTCGACGCCATCGTACCGAAGCAGCCCGGCCTGCGTCTGCATCTGCGCTGTCGCAAGGGACTCGAGTCTATTGTGGCCGATGAAGTACGCGAAGACGAAGGCCGCGGCGGCAAGTTCCGAGTGGTCGAGGTCCGCGGCTGTTTTGTGGTCGTCGAGCCGAAGGATGCCTTCACGCTCGCGGAGCTCTTCCAGCTGCGCTGTTTCGATACCGCCGCCTTCTTCCTCGCCTTTATCCGCGAGCCTGGTTCGGCCGAAGCACTTGAGGTGCTCGCCAAAGCGATTGCTTCGCCGCTCACCGAGAAGCTGATGCTGGCCCTCACGCAGGGCGCCGCCCGCTATCGCCTGAGCATGGTGTCCGAGGGCAATCACGACGACGCCGTCGCCAAGGTCGCCAAGAAGGCCTTCGAGCTGAATCCACGCGTCCTTAACGATGCCCGCGAGTCCCCGTGGTCCGTCGACGTGCATTTCGACGAACTCCGCGCGCTGGTGGAGCTGCGTCCGCGCGTCTCGCCGAACCCCCGTCTTTATTACCGCACTGACGCCGTCAACGCTGCCTCGCACCCACCGCTCGCGGCCTGTCTGGTGCGCGTGGCCGGCCGACAGGACAAGGAGATCGTCTGGGATCCGTTCTGCGGTTCCGGCCTGGAGCTCATCGAATCTGCCTTGGCGGGCGGGGTGGGGCAGATCGTCGGCACCGACATCGACCCGGCCGCGATCGCCATCGCCGAGGCCAACTTCAAGGCCGCCAAGCTGCCCGGGACCAAGGCCGCGTTCCACACGGCCGACTTCCGCGACATCATCCGCATCCCGGAGCTCGACCGCGGTAAGGTCTCGCTGGTCATCTCGAACCCGCCGCTCGGCCGCCGCGTGCGCGTGCCGAATATGCACGGACTCTTCACCGACCTCTTCAAGATTGCGTCCGAAGTCCTGCGCCCGAACGGACGTCTCGTCTTCATCAACCCGCTGCGTCTTTCATCCGTCGATCCGACCCTGCGCCTCGAATCCAGCCGCACCGTCGACCTCGGCGGGTACGATTGCCGGCTTGAGGTCTATCGGAAACGCTGATTCTTTCCGCCCCGTGGCCGCGCCGCGCTTCCAGTCCGTCGATGATTATCTGGCGTCCTTGGATCCGGTGAAGGCGGCGACTTTGCGGGCGGTAATCGAAGGCCTGCTCGAAGATTTTCCGGAACTCCAGGCGAAGATCGCCTGGAACGTGCCCATGCTGCATCGCGACGGGATGT
>CAINSX010000050.1 GCA_903853185.1 uncultured Opitutia bacterium | reverse complement strand
GGTTCAGGTGTTCAGGTTCGGGTACAGGTTCAGGACCTGAATTTTGCCCCGCACCCGTACCTGCACCTGATAACCCGCACCTGAGACCTGAGGGCCGAGACCTGGGACCTGAAAATACATACCTGTCTCCCCTTGAGCGCCGGGTCGATCCTGGCCAACTGGCCAACCGATCAACTGGCCAACTCCTACCCGCTTACTTCTTCGGCTTTAGTTTAGTCGAACAACCGCAATCCCCGGCGCAACCGCCTTCTTTGCGGCGACGGGCCGCGGCGATCCACCGGCGAGCGAGCCAGCCGGCGGCGACTCCTACGATAGCCCCGACGATGACAGCCTCGAAGCTCATGAGAGACGGATGACGGCCTGATAGACGAGCGTCCCGACGACCCAGGCGAGGGCCGTCATGTAGACGAACGAAGCCGCGGCCCAGCGCCAGCCGCCGGACTCCTGGGCGAGCGTCGCGATCGTCGGGCCGCACTGCGAGCAGAGCGCGAAGAAGACCATGAGCGCGAGCACCGCGGCGAGAGAGAAGATTGGCGTGCCAGCGCGGGGGCCCTCGGACCACTTGGCGTCCTGCATCGCCTGGCGAAGATGTTGGCTATCAGCCTTGGCGCCTTCGCCGACGGAGTAGGTGACGCCAAGCGTGGAGACGATGACCTCACGGGCCGGGAAGCTGGCCAGCACGCCGACAGTGATCTTCCAGTCAAAGCCGAGCGGATCAAAGACGGGCTGCACCGCCTTGCCAAATCGTCCCATGTAGGACTGTTCGACGTAGGCGGCCTGAGTCTTGGCCTTCACCACTTCTTCGGCGGCCGACGGGTTCGCCGCCTTGATCCGTTCGGCGACCGACGCATCGCGCGGGAAGTAAGAAAGCGCCCACACGATGATCGTGATGGCGAAGATGACGGTACCCGCCTTGGAGACGAACTCAGCGGCGTTCTGCCACATGCGCCAGAGGACATCGCGCGGCTTGGGCATCTGGTAGCGAGGGAGCTCGAGGACGAACGGCTGCGGCTTCACCTTGAGCACGAGGCGGGTGAGCACGAACGCGGTCGGGACGGCGAAGAGTAGGCCGACACAGTGCATACCGACCATCACCACGGATTCCCAGCCGGGGCCGTAGAGCGGGCCGATGAAGGCCGCACACATCAGCGCGTAGATTGGGAAGCGCGCCGAGCAGCTCATGAACGGCACTACGAAGGCGGTCGCGAGACGCGCCTTAGGGTCTTCGATCGTCCGCGTGGAAAGCAGGCTCGGAATCGCGCAGGCAAAACCGGAGAGCAGCGGGACGAAGCTCTTCCCATTCAGGCCGCACCAGCTGAACAGGCGGTCCATGATAAACGCGGCGCGCGCCATGTAGCCGCTGTCTTCGAGGATCCCGATGAAGAGAAAGAGAATCAGGATCTGCGGCAGGAAAACCAGGAAGGCCCCGACACCGCCGATAATGCCGTCCGCCAACAGGCTTTGGAGCATCGGATAGGCATCCAGAGGCGGTGCGACGATGGTCTTCGTCCAATCAACCCCGAACTG
>CAINSX010000049.1 GCA_903853185.1 uncultured Opitutia bacterium | reverse complement strand
GCGAATCTGGTCGCGAGCGGTCGCCGGAAACGCATCAATAATGCGGTCGATCGTGCGCGTGGCACCAGAGGTATGAAGCGTGCCGAGGACAAGGTGGCCGGTCTCCGCGGCGGTGACAGCTGCCTCGATGGTCTCGAGGTCGCGCATTTCGCCGATGAGGATGACGTCGGGGTCCTGACGGAGCGCGGCGCGTACGCCCTCCGAGAACGACGGCAGGTCGACGCCGACTTCTCGCTGCGTGACCAGGCAGTTCTTGTGCGCGTGGGTATACTCGATCGGATCCTCGATCGTGATAATGTGTCCCTGTTCGTTCTCGTTGATCCAGTTGATCATCGAGGCGAGCGTGGTCGACTTACCCGAACCGGTCGGACCGGTGACGAGCACCAAGCCGCGGGCTCGCTTGAGCATATCCTTGATGACCGGCGGAAGGCGCAGCTGCTCGAGGGTGAACATGGCCGACGGAAGCAGACGTAACACCATGCCATGGCCACCGAGGCCGCGGAACGCGTTGACGCGCAGACGGGTCTTGGCCCGAAAGGAGAAGGCGAAATCGCACCCGCCATCGGCGTCGAGACGGGCATGCTGGGCCGGGGGCACGACGGCCATCACCATAGCCTTAGCTTCGGCTTCCGTGAGAGCCGGGCCATCAATGGAGATGATATCGCCGTTAACGCGCAGGCTGGGGGAACGGCCTACGCGGATGTGCAGGTCCGAAGCGCCATTCTCAATCATGGCCTCCAGCAGCTGATTCATCTCGTAGGCCATGGACTTAGATCACGTCGTCCGCGACGGTGGCGCCGAGCACTTCCTCGATGGTCGTCATGCCGGAGGCGACCTTGCGCTGGCCGTCCTCGCGCATGGTGCGCATGCCGGCCTCACGGGCCTTACGGCGGAGCTCGACGAGATTGGAACCGCCGTAGATCATCTCCTGGATCTCTTCGGTAATGACGAAGAGTTCGAAGACGCCACGACGTCCCTTGTAGCCGCGCTCGCCGCACTTGGGGCAACCGGCGCCCTTCATGGGAGTGGCGCTGGCGAGATCCTGCTCGGTCATACCGATGGAGTAGAGCTCCTTGGCGGTCGGCTTGTAGGGGGCCGCGCAGGCCTGGCAGTTGCGGCGCACGAGTCGCTGCGCGAGCGCGCCACGCAAGGCGGCGGAAACGAGGAACGGCTTGACGCCGATGTCCACGAGTCGGGTGACGGAGCTGACGGAGTCGTTGGTGTGGAGCGTCGAGAACACCATGTGGCCAGTGAGGGCCGCGTTGATCGCGATTTCGGCGGTCTCGAGATCTCGGATTTCACCGATCATCACGATGTTCGGCGCCTGACGGAGCATGGCGCGAAGGGCGGCGGAGAACGTCATGCCAACGTCGCGCTTCACCTGCACCTGATTGATGCCGGCCATCTGGTATTCGACAGGGTCTTCGACGGTGATGATTTTACGGTCGGGTTTATTGATGTAGTTCAGCGCCGAATAGAGCGTAGTGGACTTACCCGAACCGGTCGGACCGGTGACAAGGAAGACGCCATCCGAGCCCGAGATCAGACCCTGGAACTTGGCCTGGTCATCGGCGAAGAAGCCCAACTCGGGAAGGCCGAGCTTGAGGCCTTCCTTGTCGAGGATTCGCATGACGATCGATTCTCCGTAGACGGTCGGAAGCACCGAGACGCGCAAGTCGATG
>CAINSX010000048.1 GCA_903853185.1 uncultured Opitutia bacterium | reverse complement strand
TTTGCCAGGGTGGGCGCTCTTTCCCATCACCGTGGCCATGTCGACCTTGGAGAGGTCGGCATCGAGGATCAGATAGCCGTTGAGTTCAACCTTGATGGTCGAGCCGACGATGGTGACTTCTTCGAAGTTCCATTCGCCGATCGGACGCTGGTAGCCGCGCTGGGCGGCGACCATGCCGTAAGCCGAGCCGTGGACCTGACGGGGGTCAATCTTGCCTTTCACCTTCTCGTAGTTGTCGTCGAGCACCTGGATCTCGCACATGCCGACGTAGGCCGTATTGCCTTGTCCGGGGTAGCGGATGCAGAAGCCGTTGTTGCCACCGACCGGGATTTTGATTTCGGAGCGCACGGAGAAGTCCTTCAGGTCGTCTTTGTGGTACAAGTTGCCGCCCTTCTTGGGTTTGCAGTAGATGGCTCCGTCGACGACTTCGTATTCGCTCACCGCGCCTTGCCAGTCGGTCAGGTCCTTGCCGTTGAAGATTGAATGGAAGCCGGTGGTGCCGTGGGCGGCCAGGATCTTGTTGGCTTCTTCGCCGCCGATTTCGCGGATGGCGATGTTACGCCAGCGGATCGAGGCGCCGTGCGTCTGGAGGCAGATCGGGCCCTTGGCCGGGATGGCGGACTTGCGGTCGTAGTAGTTCTCGAGGATGGCGTGGTCGACGGTCTGCTTGCCGTTGAGCCAGACGCTGACGCGGGAGCCGACCATCAGGATGCGCATCGTGTTCCATTCGCCGGGGGCCTTATCGGCTAGGACGAGGGGATCCTTGCCGGGGTTGCCCTTCGTGTTGTTCCATAGGGCGCCGGAGCCGAGGTTGGCGTTGTTCTTTACTTCCTTCGGGTTGGCAGGATCCCAAATCTGCACTTGAGGGCAGGCGCGGAGGTAGACGCCGGAGTCACCGAGGGGCGCCATGTTATATTCGAGCACGAGCTCGATGTCACCGTATTCCTTATCGGTGGTCGCATAGGCGCCGGTGCCGGGGTTGAAGAGTTCGCCGTCCTTGATGGACCAGTGCTGCGGGAACTCCTCGCGCATCTTGGCGAGCATGGCGTCCTTCTTTTCGCCGGTCAGCTTGGCGACCGAGTGAGGATTGTAGCCATGCCAGCCGGCAAGGTCCTTGCCGTTGAAGAGCGGGGTGAAGCCGGCGGGCGGAGAATCCGCAAAGAGAGCGGAAGCCGCGACGGCGAGGAGGGTAGTGAGGAGGCGCATAGACTAAAGAGGGATAGGGGTGGGGGTAGGGGTGGGGTTGTTACTTAGAGGGGTTCGAGGGTGCAGCGTTTCACTTCGAAGGCGCCGCCTTCGACCTGGAGGCCGATGAAACCTTCGGAGAGGTTGGTGCCGGTGGCCTTGTTCACTTCCTTGCCGTTGACGAGGATCGTGACGGTGTTGCCATCGCAGACGGTGGTGAAGGTATTCCATTCGCCGACGGGCTTCTCGAGGCTTTCACCGGGGCGTCCGATGCGGTAGCCGCGGACCTTGCCGGACTTCTTGTCCTTAAGTTCCGTGCCATCTTTGACCGTGGCGCCATTCCAGAAGTAGAAGTCGCCCTGACGGTCGTGCATCCCTTGGCATTCGATGCTCTTCGGCCAGACCGCGTCAGGCGGAGTCATGTGGACGACGACGCCGGTGTTGCCCGCCTTGGTGAAACGCCACTCGACCGTAAAGCGATACTGTTTGTAGCTCTTTTCCGTGCGAAGGAAGCCGCTGGGCTTGCCGACGCAGGCGAGCAAGCCGTCCTTGATCGACCAGGTATCCTTGGAGGTATCGGCCGGGTAGGCGACCCAGCCGACGGTGTCCTTGCCGTTGAAGAGTTCGGTCTTCGCGGTCGGCGTGATCGCATCGGCAGCGAAGGCGTTGACGAAGGCGGACGCCAGCAGGGCGGCCGTCAGGGTGAGGCGGTGGAGGGGCATGGGGTGACCTTATGATTTCGCCTCGCCCATTGAAGTCTAAACGCCGTATTTAAACGGCGTATAAGTGTCGTTTACCGCCTAGGCCATGATGCCCTTGACCACCTTGCCCGCGATGCCCGTGAGGCGGACATCAAGGCCTTGGTATTTGACGTTCAGGCGGTGGTGATCGATGCCCATCAGGGCGAGCATCGTGGCGTGCAGGTCATGGACATCGACGACGTTATCGACGGCGTTGTAGCCGAGTTCGTCAGTCGCGCCGTAGGTCGTGCCAGCCTTGATCCCGCCGCCGGCGAGGAAGACCGAGTAGCCGGCGATGTGGTGATCGCGGCCCGTGCCTTGGCCCATCGGAGTGCGGCCGAATTCGCCGCCCCAGAGGATGAGCGTGTCGTCGAGCATGCCGCGTTCCTTCAGGTCGCGGATGAGCGCGCCCGTGGCCTTGTCCACGTCCTCGGCGCCCATCTTCATGCCGTTGTCGAGGTTGCCGTGGAGGTCCCAGGCGCGGTGGTAGAGCTGGATCATGCGCACGCCGCGTTCGGCGAGGCGACGGGCCATGAGGCAGTTCGAGGCGAAGGAGCCGTCGCCGACTTCTTTGATGCCATAGTTTTCGAGCGTCTTCGCTGACTCGCTCTTGAAGTCGAGCAGCTCGGGGACGCTCGACTGCATCTTGAAGGCCATCTCGTACTGGGCGACGCGCGTGGCAATCTCGGGGTCGACGGTCTCTTCGGCGAGCTGGCCGTTAAGACGGCGGATCTCATCGATGACCTGGCGCTGGGTGCTTTGGCAGACGCCTTCGGGGTTGCCGATGTAATGGACCGCTTCGCCCTTGGACTGGAACTGGATGCCCTGGTACTTGCTGGGCAAGACCCCGCTGGACCATTGACGCGACGAGATCGGTTGCTGGCCGGTGCGGCCGGCGGAGGTTAGGACGATGTAGCCCGGCAGGTTCTCGGTTTCGGCCCCGAGACCATAGAGGAGCCAGGAGCCCATGCTCGGGCGACCTTTGATGATGGAGCCCGTGTTGAAGAAGGCGTGGGCCGTGTCGTGGTTGATCTGCTCCGTCTTCAGAGAGCGGACGACGCAGAGGTCGTCGGCGACCGAGCCGATGTGTGGGAAGATGTCGGTGAGTTCCATGCCCGACTTACCCCACTTCTTGAATTCGAAGGAACCACCGCGCGCCTTGAGGACCGTGTTCTGGAGCTGGGCGATCTGCTTGCCCTTGGTGAACGACTCCGGGAAGGCTTGCCCGTGCAGGCTCTTCAGGACCGGCTTGTTGTCGAACAGCTCAAGGTGCGGAGGGCCGCCGGCCATACAGAGAAAGATGACGCGCTTGGCTTTGACGGGGAGATCAGGCTTCTGGAGCACGCCCTTGGAGAACTGGGCGGCGTGTAGGTCGCTGAAGCCAGACTTCGCGGCGAGCATGGCGAACGCCGCGCTGCCGAGGCCGTAGGCGCTCTTGGTGAGGAAGCTGCGTCGATTGATCGACAGAGCGTGGGCGACTGGGTCGTAAGGGCGCATGATCTTAGTAGCGGGTGATCGCTTCGTGGGAATTGAGGAGGACGCGGCACGCCTGCGTCCAGGCGGCGAGTTCGGCTGGGTCGCC
>CAINSX010000047.1 GCA_903853185.1 uncultured Opitutia bacterium | reverse complement strand
CGCCATCACCGCCATGCGCATGGGCAAGCATGTCTACTGCCAGAAGCCACTCACCCACACCGTCTGGGAGGCCCGCCAGCTTCGCCTGCAGGCCGCGAAATCGAAGGTGCGTACCCAGATGGGCAACCAGATTCATTCCGCGAAAGAATACCGTACCGGCGTGAAGCTCATTCAGACCGGCCGCATCGGCAAGGTCCTCGCCGTGCACACCTGGCACCCCAATACCGGCAACAAATATACCGGCATGACCGCCGCGCCCGCCTCCGGCCCCGTGCCCGCCGGCGTGAACTGGGACCTCTGGCTCGGCACCGCGCCGAGACGCGAGTTCGCGCCTGACGTCTACCATCCCTTCAAGTGGCGCGACTGGGTGGACTTCGGTAGCGGCACCATGGGCGACTTCGGTTGTCACCTTCTGGACCCCGTCTTCACCGCCCTCAAACTCGGTGCGCCAATCAGCGTCAAGGCGGACAGCGTCGGCGCCAACGCGCAGACCTGGTGCGCGCAGCAGACCATCGAGTGGATCTTCCCTGGGACCGAGTACACCAAGGGCAACACCCTCTCCGTCACCTGGTACGACGGCGGCCGTCTGCCGGACGCCACGCTCGCATTGCTCCCGCCCGGCAAGACCTTGTCCGCCGCCGGCTCGATCTTCATCGGCGAACTCGGCGTCATGATGCTCCCCCACGTCGCTATGCCGTCGCTTTACCCTGAGGAGAAGTTCGGCAAGAACCTGAACCCCGGTGACCTCGCCCGACGTGCCCGCGCCAAGGACAAGCCTACGGACAAGGTCGCGGTCGACCTCGCCGACTTCGTCGAAGGCTCCAGCCATTATCATGCTTGGGTCGACGCGATCGCTGATGGCCACGAGACCACGGATAATTTCGCCTACGCCGGCCCGCTGACCGAAGCTGTACAGCTCGGCAACGTCGCCTCCCGCTTCTCGGGCGTGAAACTCGAATGGGATGCCGTGAATATGAAATTCCCGAATAAGCCCGAAGCCGAAGCATTGCTCACGAAGCAGTATCGGAAGGGATGGGAGTTGATTGCCGCTGACAAATAACGCGAAGCGTTATTTGAGGGGGCACGTGGGCAAGGTGACACGGTGACATGGGGCGCACGCTGGTTGACCGGTTGATCAGCGGGCCGGTCGGCAAGGGAGCAAAGAACGGGGAGGCTTATACCCTATTCGTTAAGGGCTGACAGGCACCGCACTCCTATATCATGATATTACAGTGAGGTCCGGCCGCCCCATCGATGCGCGAGGAAAATCGCCACCCGGCAGCCATCGGGCGTTGGTGATATCGATCGCCCTCCACATCGTCTTGGTGGTCATCGCAACGCTTTGGGTCGTATCCACGGTCACCACCGTCCGCAAGAAACCCCCTAACGCTTTCGCGACCGGAGCTGGCGGCGGAGGCGGCGGCGAACGGGTGGCCACACCGAAGGCCAAGACCAAGACGGCCAAGAGCACCGCGAAAAACGCCGTCCGCATCAGCTCCAAAAGCGCCCACGCGAAGATCGCGCTGCCGGAGCTGCCGGACCTGAATCGTGTCACGCAGGGCGTGAACGCGACAGCCTCCAAAGGCTTCGGGGGCGGCGGCGGCGGCGGGCTCGGCACGGGAGTCGGCGTCGGCAGAGGCGGCAGCAACTTTGTCAGCCGGCCTGCTCCCGACATCAAAAAGGCCGGAAAGGAAGTGCTCGGCATGAACATCATCGGCGAAAACATCGCCGTCTACCTGGATAGTTCCGAGTCGATGGAGCCTTACCTGGCCGGCGTCGAGGAGCAGATCAAAGCCCAGTTCCCCAAGGCTGACGTCTTCCGTTACCCCGGTATCGGCACCTACCTCACGATGGGCGAGTTCCAAAGCTATCCCGATGAGCGCTGGAGAGACCTGAATGTCGCCGCCAAGCTGAGTCCCAAAGGGGGCGCGATCCTTGCGAACCTCCGGCAGAAATCCTACGGACCGAACGTCGGCGGATGGGTCGACGTCATGCTCAAGCACGGCGACTATGACGCGCTCATCATCTTCTCGGACTTCATGGACGACATCCAGCAGTGGTCCACAAGGGGAGGCGGCCGCATCTCCTATCACATGTCGGCGGCAGGGTCGGCGATCAAGGACACTCGCAGCCTTGAGGAAAAAGCCTGGGAGTCGAGATGGCTGGAGCAGTTCACGCAGTCGGGTGGCCGTAATGCGCCGAGGCTTTACCTCATGTCCGTGAAAAACTGCCCGCACCGCATCTACCTTGACTGCGTGAAAACATCCTCAGGCGAATTCAGCATCATTGAAGTCCCCGGAGTCAATCCGAGCAGGCGTTAAAGTTAATCAGCTGACTAGAACGCGACGAAGCCGAGGCAGAGGGGGCAAGCGAGCACGGGGACACGGGGACATGGGACGGACACGAGGACCGGAGGACACGAGGGCCGGAGAGAGTCAGTGCAAAGGTGCAAATCGGAGCGGAGCTCCTGTGCAAAAGTGCAAAGGTGAGAGACAGCGTTTCGGGTGGCAGGTGGCGGGCTATATTCGCGAGGTAGGGCTGGCCATCCTTGGCTGGCCGCGGTCGAGCAAGGATGCTCGACCCTACCCGAGGCACAGAGACCTAAGTCAAAGGGGGCAGCATAGGGGAACCGGATAGTATGATGGGAGCATATGACCGAAGCATTAATTCCGGTTTCCGGTTTCCCTTTGAGTGGGTTCCGAAGTTAGCGGCCGCTGAGGTTGAAAAATCGGCATTAGGGAGGCCGGCGAAATGCCGAGACTTACAACCTTGCAACCTTGGCCACAAATAGGGGTTACTTGGTCAGATTCATATGAAATTGCCCCGTCTCCTGGCCTTCGGCCTCCTGCTCGCCACCGCACTCCAAGCGGCCGACGCCAAGAAGCCCAACGTGCTCTTCATCGCGGTCGACGACCTGCGTCCCGAGCTCGGCTGTTACGGCAACACCGTCATCAAGACACCCAACTTCGACCGTCTCGCCAAGCGCGGCATGGTCTTCAACCGCGCCTATTGCCAGCAGGCCGTGTGCAGCCCGTCGCGCGCCTCGATCATGACCGGCAAGCGCCCTGACGCCACCCGCGTCTGGGATCTTGAGACCCACTTCCGCGTCGCCCTCCCGAACGTCAAGACCATCGGCCAGTACTTCAAGGAGCACGGCTACTTCTCCCAGGGCATGGGTAAGATCTTCCACGGCGGCTTCGACGACGAACCGACCTGGTCGACGCCATGGATGACCCCGAAGGCTCCGACTTACGCCAAGGACCCCACCGCCGCTGACGTCGTGAAGGAAGACCCGAAGAACAAGGGCAAGGGCGTGGCTTTCGAAGCCGGCGACGTCGCCGATGATTTCTACACCGACGGCAAGACCTCGCGCCTCGCCGCGCAGACCATCGCCGAACTCAACAAGAAGGGGCAGCCGTTCTTCCTCGCCGTCGGCCTTTCTAAGCCGCACCTCCCGTTCGTCTCCCCCAAGAAATATTGGGACCTCTACGATCCGGCCAAGATCCCGGACACCGCCAGTGCGTTCCCCGTCGGCGCCCCGGCCTACGTCGGTGACAGCGACAGCGGCGAATTCCGCGCCTACACCAACGTCCCGCCCAAGGACAAGAAGCTCGCCCGCACCCCGCTGCCGGCCGCCTTCGCCGCCCAGGTGCGCCACGGCTATTACGCCGCCGTCAGCTACACCGACGCCAATCTTGGCATCGTGCTCGACGCCCTCGAGAAGGAAGGCATCGCCGACAACACCGTCATCGTCCTCTGGGGCGACCACGGCTGGAAGCTCGGCGACCACGAAGAATGGGGCAAGCACACCAACTTTGAGGTCGATACGCGCGTCCCGCTGATCTTCAGCTTCCCCGGCCAGAAGACCGTCGGCCAGAAGAGCAACTCCCTCGTCGAGTTCGTCGACGTGTACCCCACCCTCGCTGACCTTTGCGGCCTGCCCAAGCCCGACGTCGATGGCGTCAGCCTCAAGCCTGTGCTCGAGAACCCCACCGTCACCGTGAAGCCCGTCGCCATCAGCCAGTACCCCAAGTCCGCCGGCGTGAATAAAAAGGAAGGCGCCAAGGGCACTGCTAAGCGCGACGTCATGGGCTACAGTATCCGCGACGAACGCTGGCGCCTGACGCTCTGGCGCAGCCTGGCGGACAACACCATCGTGGACACCGAGCTCTACGACGAGGTCAACGCCCCGACCGAACCGGAGAACCTCGCCAAGAAGCCCGAGAATCAGGAAGTCATCGCGCGCCTCTCCAAGTTCCTCCCTCCGCCCATCCCGGCCGCCGACCCGAACGCCAAGAAGATCGCCAAGGGCAAGAAGAACATCGTCGATATCGCCGCGAAGAAGAACGACGAAGACGCCACCGCGCCGAAGCTCGTCGCCCCCAAGGCCGACGAAGCCAAGGACCGTGGCCCGATGTTCGATCGCCGCGACGTGAACAAGGACGGCAAGCTTTCCAAGGAAGAGTTCATGGACAAGCAGAAGGACCCGGTCCACGCCGCCGAGAACTTCACGAAATTCGACAAGGACAAGGACGGCTTCCTGACCAAGGAAGAGTTCGTCAAGATGGGCAAATAAGCCTGTCGATCCTCCTCCCCCCGAAAGGCGGTCCGCAAGGCCCGCCTTTCTTATGCCTTCCTCCCAGCCGCATCCGCCCTAGCCTCTTCGCACCCATGTCCGCCTTGATCCGATCGCTCACCCTACTCTGCGGCCTCACGCTGGCCGCGGCCGAAAGCGTGCCCGCCACCATCGTCGTCGATGCCGCCAAGCCCGGCCTCACCATCCCCGCGGACTTCCTGGGCATCAGCTACGAGAAGAACGCGCTCGTCGAACCGCACTTCAAACCCGGCAACAGCGTCCTCATCCACCTGCATCGTAATCTCGGGGTGGGCACGCTGCGCCTCGGCGGCAACAAGGTCGAACTCACGCGCTGGCAGCCGGAGGCTCCCGCGTCCTTGGACAAGGCGACCGGCCTCGCGGTGATCGGCCGCACCACGCTCGACGACCTTTACGGCTTCCTCAAGGCCACCGATTGGAAATGCCTACATGGCATCAACCTCGCCGGCAACCAGCCCGAGGCGTCCGCCGAT
>CAINSX010000046.1 GCA_903853185.1 uncultured Opitutia bacterium | reverse complement strand
GTTCGACAAGCTACGCGACGGCTTTATCATGGGTGAAGGTTCGGGCGTCCTCGTCATTGAATCCCTTGAGCATGCCCAGGCCCGTGGCGCCCGCATCTATTGCGAGCTCGCCGGTTACGGTGCCACCTGCGACGCCTACCACATTACCGGCCAGGATCAGGAAGGGAAGGGCCTCGCGCTCTGCCTCAATCGCGCCCTCGCCGAGGCTGGCATCGAGAAGTCCGAAGTCGGTTACATCAACGCCCACGGCACCTCGACCCCGATCAATGACCGTTGCGAGACCCTCGCGATCAAGCGTTGCTTCGGCGAGCTCGCTCCCAAGATTTCCATCTCTTCGACCAAGTCCATGACGGGCCACCTTCTGGGTGCCGCCGGTGGCGTCGAGGCGGCCGCCTGCGTGATGGCCATCCACACCGGGATGATTCCTCCGACGATTAATTACGAAAACCCGGATCCGGATTGCGACCTCGACTACACGCCGAACGTCGCGAAGGCCCGCAAGGTGGACGTGGCGATCTCGAACAACCTCGGCTTCGGCGGACATAACGCCTCGCTGATCTTCAAGCGTCTCTGAGGTTTCGGGCCCGCGGGATGCAACCTTTTGCCTCGCGATGGGGTATAAGGGAAATAGAACTATGCCGACCCCCATGGCTCCCCGCTTCCTCCTGCTCGCCTTAGGCTCCTTCCTGGCCGTCTCCCTCGGCGCCCAGGTCCCCGCCCCGGCCCCCGCGCCTCCGCCCACGGTCACCGTGCGCACCTCCGTCTCCCATCTCGACCCGAAGACGGGTAAGTCTGATAGCCTGACGGCTCCCTCCGTCTCGGTCATCTCTGGCTCCGAAGCCCGCGTCTCCGTCGCAGGTCGTCCCGACCCCAGGGACCCCAAAGGCCAGCCGCAGGGAGGCATGGAGATGGTCATCGCTCCTACGGTCCAGCCGGATGGTACCGTGAGCATCTCGCTGCGCGTTGTCATCAGCGCGAAGGTCGAGCCGGTCGACCCGAAGCAAGCGGGTCGCGAACGTAAGCGCGATTCGAAGGCTTATGATGGCACGCTGACCTTCTACTCCGTGCTCGCCCAAGAAGGCCTCTTCTCGATCCAGGACAGCAAGGGCGGTCGCCGCTGGTACAAACTCGGTGCCGCCGTTGATGGCTGGACCCTCGAATCCTACGACAAGGAAAAGGAGCAGCTCATCGTCGGCCAAGGCTCGACCCACCAAGAAATACGCCTCTACAAGTCCTCAATCGAAGCTTCCGCCAGTGAACTCAACACGGTCGTGACCGTGCACCCTGGCGAGATCGTCAAGGTCCCCGGCGTCGGTGGGCTCGAGGTCTCGGTCAGCGCTTCGGTCTCCGCGACCCCGGTCACCCGCTAAGCCATGCCGCGTTTACTGCTTCTCGTCCTGTTGGCCGTCACGGCCTTCGCGGCCGAGGAGCCGGTGCCGACGCACCTGAAGGTGAAGGCGTCGTTCACCCGACTCGACAAGGACGGTAAGCCAGAAATCTACGCCGAGCCCACGGTCATCACCGTCGACGGCAAGCAGACGACCATCCGCGTGGGATCGGCCGACGAGGGCGTGGTCTTCACGGTGACGCCGAAGGTCAATAAAGACGGTACGCTGACGTTGGATGCGGACCTGGAATCCCGTGAGGCGGCGCCATCGGTTTCGTCCGCGCCTGCGGTGACGCCGGCGGCCCCGGCCCAGCCCCCTCGACCCAAGAGCAACCTGCCTTTCTTCCATGGGGTGCTGACGAAGGACAAGCTCTTCTCGATCGAAGACGCTTCGGGCAAGCGCCAGTGGGTTCCGCTGGGCCGTCGCATCGATGGTTGGACGCTGAAATCTTACGACGACAAGCGCGAGGCGCTGACGCTCTCCCGCCTCGGCCAGTCCGTCGAGCTGGTGCTCCACAAAGGCGTCATCCTCGAGACGCCTGAGCCGTTGGTGCTGGTCTCCCGAGCCAAGACCACGGTGACGGTCATGCCCGGGAAGCCGGCGGTGATTGGGGGGTCGAATGGTCGCACGATCACGCTCGAGACCGAAATCCTCGACGTCTCGAAGTGACGGCTTACGCCACGTCGAGGTGGCCGACCTTCACGAGGATGGTCGCTCCTTCCGGGCCGGTGAAGGGCCGGTGGTTGCTCATATGCGGGCTGCGGATCCAGGTGCCGGCGGGATAACTGCCGTGCTCGTCGCGGAAGACGCCTTCGAGGACGAGGATCTCCTCGCCGCCGACATGGGTGTGCGGATTGAAGCGGGTCTCGGGCGCCCAGCGCACCAAGGCGGTGTGTTTCGTCAGCCCTTGGTGCAGCGAGGTCACCTTGAGGCCGGGGACCATACCCTGACGCCAGTCGAGGGAATCGCCGTGCAGCGCGTAGGAATCCGCTTCCGGCTCCATCGGCGTGCGTTCATTCAGATAAACCATGCTGGCCTCCGTTGAAGTGAACGTCGCGGGGACGCCTGGCACTAATCGGGCGTAAGAAGCCGGGCCGAGGGTTTCGCCGTTGAGGCTCACTTGGCCGCGCACGACGAGCACTTCGAGTAGGTGCTTACCGTCGTGCGACCAGGTTTCACCGGCCTTGAAAGAGCGAAGAGAGATGCGGCTCTCGTTCGGGGCGTCACGCTGCTCTAGCGCACGTTCCCCCGGCTGGCCTGCCTGCAGGTCGGTCGCATCGACGACGATGCGGAGGGAATGGTCTGAGTGCAGTGACATGGGAAAGGGTGGATTACTTAATCAGCGAGCGCTTTACGCCATTCGGCGATCTCGCCGCTGACACCATAGGTACGGAGGCCGGCTTCGATCTCCACGTGCGTCGGCTCGGTGACGATATGCTTGGGGTCGCCGAGTAGGTCAGGGCGCGAGTGGCGTGTGACGGCCCAGGCCGCCCAAGCCCGCCACTTCTTGAGATCCGCCCGTTCGCCACGAACGCGATCGGCGAGGTGCTGGTAATGGACGCGCGCGTTGCCGGCGAAGGTGTCGGCGGGCTGCTTCACCATCCAGCCGATGGTCCGATAGGGCATGGGATATTCGGTCAGTTCGTCGGCATCTCCGGGGACGTCGCAATAGAGGGCGCGATCAACCGCTAGCAGCGCGCGGGCGGGGAGATCATCCAGCCAGAGCTGCTGGCCATATTCGAGGCAGAGGCGGTAGAGCTCCGGCCCCTGGTCGTCCCGCAAGGCGTTGAGGTCGCGCCACGTGAGCGGGCGACCACAGGAAGGCAGGAAGGGGCAGGGCGTCGGCACGCGGCTCAGGGCTTGGCGTACGGATTGGTCTTCTTTTCGACGCCGACCGAAGTCTGGCCGCCGTGGCCGGGCAGGAGCACGACCTCGTCCGGCAAGGTGTAGATACGGGTGCGGATCGAGGTCAGGAGCTGGTTCCAATCGCCATTGGGGAGGTCCGTGCGGCCGACGGAGCCTTTGAAGATGGCATCGCCAGTAAAGGCGATCTTCTGGTCGGCGGCGTAGAACAGGATGCTGCCCGGGCAGTGGCCGGGCACGTGGCGGATCTCGAACTTGAAGCCGCAGGCTTCCACGACGTCGCCGTCGTCCACCCATCGATCGACTTTCACTGACCGGAAATCGTCATCGGAGAGCGACGGGATCATCGACTGGTAGCGGGTGCGGTACGCTTCGATGTTCTCGATGAGCTGCTGGTCGTCCTTGTGGGCGATGACCTTGGCGCCGGCATCCGCGAAATAGCGGCCGTCGCACATGTGGTCCCAGTGGCCGTGGGTGATGAGCAGGTGCGTCAGGTTGAGGCCTTGCTTCTTGATCTCCGCGAGCAGCATCGGGCCGGCGTCCTTGGGTGCGTCGATGACGCAGCAGTCCTTGCCGTTCTCGGCGACGACGAGGTAGGCGTTGGTCTCGAAGGGTCCGAGAGGAGCGGTGGCAATCTTCATGGAGTCAGGCGCCGAAGGCTTTGCTTAGGGCGGCGGCGATTTTTTCCGGCGGGCGCACGGCCTTGAACTCGCGGTTCACGAAGGCGTGGATCGTGAAGCCTTCGACGAGTAACTCGCCATCGCGCTCGACCTTGTAGGTGAGCTTCAGTCGCGCCATGGGCTTTTCGGCCAAGGTCACCGTGATGCGGACGCGGTCGTCAAAGCGGGAAGGGCGATGGTAGGTCAGGCCGGTCTCCAAGACGGGCAGGAGGAAGCCTTCTTGCTCCAGCTGACGATAGGGGGTGCCGAGCTGGTCGAGCAGGGCGACGCGGGCCATCTCGAACCAGGGCAGGTAGTTGCCATGATAGGTGACGCCCATCGCATCGGTCTCAGCGAAGCGGACACGGGTCTCGACGGTGGCCTGAAGCATGAGCCTGTTTTGGCGTCCGGCGGCGAATTTCCAACGCCAAACGACATGACGGAGGCTTCTCCTTGCTCCCGTGGGGTTCCTTCGCTGATGTCGGGGCATGGGTCAGCGCGAACGTTTCGTCATCTTCCTGGTCGGCGCCTTGCTGGGCATCGTCGTCCTGCTCGGCGGCAAGTCCTGCGGTAGCGAGAAGAAGAATCAGCTCCGGGCGGTCCGCTCCTCGTTGAGTATGGCTCCGATGATGTACGATTTCGCGGTCATGCAGAAGGGCTTCTACGGAAAATATGTCCTCTTCGAGCAGGTGGCCGAGCAGCAGGGTGGAGCCAAGGTCCGCACGCTGGTCACTGGCGGCACCCGCCGTTACTCTCCC
>CAINSX010000045.1 GCA_903853185.1 uncultured Opitutia bacterium | reverse complement strand
TAGGACGGGCCGCGCCCTCAGGGCGAGCCGTAAGGAGCGCTCAGCGACCTAGCCAGGACAGCACTTCCGGCAACGAACGCGTGTTGAGCACCTGCTCCGGCGTCAGCCAGCCCTTGCGAGCGATGCGCACACCATGGGCGGCGAAGGCCAGCTGGTCGACGTCATGCGCGTCCGGATTGATCGAGCACAGCACGCCCTTCTCGGCCGCACGGCGCCACCAGCGCCAGTCAAGGTCGAGGAGCCACGGGTTGGCGTTAAGCTCGATGATCGTGTCGTTAGCCGCGGCGGCATCGATGACCTTGGCGATATCAACGTCGTAAGGCTCACGCTTGTTGAGCAGGCGGCCGGTGAGATGGCCGATCATGTCGACGTGTTCGCTCTCAACCGCTTTGATGATGCGCGCCGTCTGGGCCTCGCGATCCAAGGTGAAGAGGTTGTGCACCGAGGCCACGACGAAGTCCAAGCGAGCGAGTACGTCGTCCGTGAAGTCGAGCGTGCCGTCTTTGAGGATGTCGACTTCGCTGCCGGAGAGTACGCGCACGCGATACTTCTTCGAGGCATTGAGCTTGGCGATATCCTCGAGCTGCTTCTCCAGGCGTGCCTCGTCGAGACCGCCGGCCTGGAAACTGGACTTCGAGTGATCGGAGATGCCGAGGTATTCCCAACCGTGGGCTTCCGCGGCGGCCGCCATCTGGTCGAGCGTATGGTCGCCGTCGGATTCCGTCGTGTGGTTATGAAAGACGCCGCGCAGGTCGGAGAACTGGACGAGCTTCGGCAGTTTGCCGGCTTCGGCAGCGTCGATCTCGCCGTTGCCCTCGCGGAGTTCAGGCGGAATCCACGGCAGGCCGAGTGCACGGAAGACTTCTTCCTCGCTCGTAGCACCAGGGGCGACGGACTTCTCGTCGACGGACTTAAAGCCCCACTCGCTCATGCTGAGCCCGCGGCCGAGCGCACGGTGGCGCATGGCGACGTTATGCTCCTTGGAGCCGGTGAAGTGATGGAGCGCGAAATAGAACTGCTCGGCCGGCACGACGCGCAGATCGGCCTGCAGGCCATTCTCGAAGCGCACGCTGGACTTCGTCTCGCCGTGGGCGGTGACCTCCTTGACGCCCGGATAGGCGACGAACCAATCCATGATCGGCTTGGGCTCCGACGAAGCCACGAGGAAGTCGAGGTCGCCGACGGTCTCACGGGCGCGGCGGAGCGAACCAGCGGATTCAGCGAGCGAGACCTGAGGTAGCGCGCGGAGGCCGGCCAAGATCGGCTCGGCGATGGCGGCGGCTTCGTACCAGCGGTGACGCTTACCGTAGGCGATGCGGTTCTTGATGCCTTCGAGAATTTTCTCCTGGGTCTTCTCCCCGAAGCCCTTGAGCTCAGCGACGGCGCCGGATTCGCAGACCTCCTTGAGCTTCGCGAGGTCTTCAACCGCGAGCAGCGTCCAGAGCGCGCGGACCTTCTTCGGGCCGAGGCCAGGAATCTGCATCACCTCGAGAAGTCCGGCGGGGATGGAAGCCTTGAGCTTCTGGTGAAAAGGCAGGACGCCGTCGCGACGGAGCGTCGTAATCTTGTCGACCAGTGCTTCGCCCAGGCCCGGGATATCGGCGAGCTTGCCGCTA
>CAINSX010000044.1 GCA_903853185.1 uncultured Opitutia bacterium | reverse complement strand
GGCGACGCGCACGCGCTCCTCGACCCACTGGCTGCCCACCATGCGGAAGAGGAACTCGGCGTCGGCGGCGAGCTGCCGCGGGTGGCGCGCCGCGGCGACGAGCTGCGAGTTGTTCGTGAGGAAGCCGGACGCGGTCACGACGCTGTCGCGCGCCGACAGCAGCTGGAAGCCGTACTCGCTCGCTTTGCCGAAGAAGCTCTCGTTCACGCGGTCGCCACCGACCCACGCCTGGCGCTTTCCTACCCGGTGGTGATGGTGAGCACCGCGATGCAAGGCGGTTGCTCCTGCGAGAACGCCACGCTGCTCCGCGTGAACTCCGGCAACGTCGAGATCGCCGCGCTTTTCGCCCCGAAACCCCAAGGCATGAACACCGCCAACGACTGGACGAAGGAAATGGCGACCAAGGGTTTCCCCGACCTACAGAAACTCTACGGGCTCTACGGCAAGAAGGACTTCGTGACGCTGCAACGCGGCGAACACTTCCCTCATAACTACAACGCGGTCACGCGCATGGGTTTCTACGAGGTGCTGAACCGCCACTTCAAGCTGGGCCAGCAGTCGCCCATCGTCGAAAAGGATTACGCGCCCCTGCCCAAGGAGAAACTCACCGTGTGGGACGACGCCCATCCGGCGCCGAAATCCGGCGACCCTGAATTCGAACGCGGCCTGCTGAAGTGGCTGAAGGCCGACGCCGAACAGCAGCTCCTCGCCGCCGCCAAGACGCCCGAAGGCCGCGAGACGGTCCTTCGCCCCGCCATCGAGGCCATCATCGGTCGCCCCTACGCCCAAGCCGGCAAGATCACCTTCCCTGACGCCAGCACGCAGTGGCGCGACTCGCACTTCCGCACCCAAGGCAAGCTCCTCAATGCCACTTACGGCGAAGAGGTCGCCATCGATTGGCTGCAGCCCATCAACCCGACCGGCGAGGTCGTGGTCTGGCTCGACGACACCGGGAAAGGCGCCGCCCGCCTCGCCGACGGCAGCATCCGCCCCGAGCTGCAGGAACTCATCGACCGCGGCGTCGGCGTGCTCACGGCCGACCTCTTCCTGCAGGACGACAAGAAGCTCACCCGTACCCGCGTCGTCGCCGGCCCCCGCGAGGTCCCGGCCTACACCTTCGGCTACAATCATGCCCTCTTCGCCCAACGTGTGCATGACGTGATGACGATCACGAACTACCTGCTGACGCCGCGCGACAGCTCGCAGCCGGCCGTGAAGAAAGTCTCGCTCGCTGGCTTCAGCAAGATGGGCCCCGTGGCAGCCGCCGCCCGCGCCGCGACCGGCGGAGTCATCACCAAAGCCGCCGTCGACACAGGCGCTTTCCGCTTCGGACAGCTGCTGGACTACCGCGACCCGATGTTCCTGCCCGGCGGCTCCAAGTACCTCGACGTGCCCGGCCTGCTCTGCGTCGCCTCCGCCCAGCCGCTCTGGGTCGCCGGCGAGAAAGACAGCACACTCTTCCCTGCCGCCACGCTGCATGCATACGGCACCGATGCCAAGACCGCCGCCGCCACTTGGTTGCTCAAATGATTCACCGTCGCACCCTTCTGACCGGCATCGCGTTGGCTCCGTTCGCCGGACTGCTGGCGGCCGACGCCGTCGCCCGCATCCGCATCGCCCAGATCGGCACGTCACACGCCCATGCCTCAGGCAAGATGGATGCGCTCCGCTCCCTCACCGACCTCTACGACGTCGTCGGCTTCGCCGAACCGATCGCCGCCCGCCAAGCCGCCGCGCAGAAAGCCAAGTCTTTCGCAGGACTTAAGTATCAGACGGAAGAGGAAATCCTTGCGGATCGCACCATCCAAGCCGTCGTCATCGAGACGACGCTCGAAGACTCCGCCCGCGCCGCGCTCGCCGCGCTGAAGGCCGGCAAGCACATCCACCTCGACAAGCCTGGAGCGGAAAAGCACACCGACTTCGTGGCCCTCCGTCGTTACGCGGCCGAGCAGAAACTCACCGTGCAGATGGGCTACATGCTGCGCTACAACCCGGGAATCCAACTCCTCGTCCGCGCCGTGAAAGAAGGCTGGCTCGGCGAAGTGATGGAAATCGACGCATCGATGGGCAAGCTGCTCGACGAAGGCACGCGAAAGCGCTTCGCCCAACTCCCCGGCGGCGGCATGTATGAGCTCGCCTGCCATCTAGTGGACACGATCGTCACGCTCATGGGCCCTCCAATGTCGGTCCAAGCCTTCGGCAACGCGACCCGCGCGCCGCAGGACCCGTTCGTCGACAACCAGCTGGCCGTACTCTCCTACCCCAAGGCCACGGTCACGATCCGCTGCAACCATGCCGACCCCTTTGGCGGACCAAACCGTTACATCACCGTCCGTGGCACTCACGGTGACATGGAGATTCGCCCGCTCGAATCCGGCAAAGGCACCCTACGCCTCGACCAGCCTCGTGATACCGTCAAGGTCTGCCGCGATGAGAACGGGGCGATGGTCATGCGCGCCGAGACTCGTTTCAAGAAAGGCGAGAACGCCTTCGAATTACAGGTGCCCAAGGGTCGCTATGACGAAGAGTTCCGCGACCTGGCTCGCGTCCTGCGCGGACAGGCTTTCGCTTGGTCGGCCGAACACGACATTGCCGTGCACGCGACCGCGCTCCGTGCCGCCGGCCTGACGCCCTGACGCTCGTTTACTTGAGCACCTGAGCGGCGAAGCCCTGCATGAGCTTAGCCTGGGCTTCGTCCACCTTGCCGGTCCATTTGGGTGCCGGCTCTTTTACGCCGT
>CAINSX010000043.1 GCA_903853185.1 uncultured Opitutia bacterium | reverse complement strand
CCCCCGCCGTCACCGTCGACCAGTGCTGGCAGCTCGTGGACATGGCTGAAAAGACCCAGCGCCACTGTTCCATCATCGAGAATTGCTGCTACGGCGACGAAGAGCTCTTCGTGCTGAACCTCGCCCGCCAAGGCTTCTTCGGCGACCTCAAGCACGCCGAGTGCGCCTACATCCACAACCTTGGCGGCGGCGTCCTCTGGAGCCTCGGCAGCGAAGGCGACTGGCGCCGCGACTACCATCGCTTCATGGACGGCAACCTCTACCCCACGCACGGCCTCGGCCCGGTGGCTCAGTACATGAACATCGGACGCGGCGACGCGTTCAAGTTCGTGGTGTCCGTCTCCTCCCCGGAGTTCAACCTCACCCAGTTCCGCGATAAGCACCAGCCGAACGAAGGTAGGCACAAGGACGAGAAGTTCGTCTGCGGCGACATGAACACCTCGATCATCAAGACGCAGCTCGGCCGCACCATCATGATCCAGCACGACGTCGTGAGCCCTCGCCCCTATTCGCGTATCAACGCCCTCTGTGGCACCCAGGCTACGTTCTTCGGCTACCCCGGCCGCCTCGCGGTCGATGCAGACAATAAGCACCCGATCCTCGACCCGAAGGAGAAGCGCAGCAGCCACGAGTGGACCTACGAGAAGGAAAAACTCGCCAAGTTCATGAAGGAGAACCAACACCCGCTCCTCAAGAAGATCGGCGAACTCGGCAAGAAGGTCGGCGGACACGGCGGCATGGATTTCGTCATGGCCTACCGCATGCTCGACTGCGTGCGCCAGGGCATCACGCCCGACATGACCGTCTACGATGCGGCCGATTGGTCCGCGATCCTCGAGATCTCCGCCCGCTCCGTAAAGGAAGGCAGCATGCCGATCCAGTGCCCCGACTTCACCCGCGGCGGCTGGAAGACCATCAAGCCCCTCGGCATCGTCTCGTAAGCGACCCTCCAGTCAGCGCTCACAGACCCGGCCACTCGGCCGGGTCTTTTGTTTGCGGGTTGCCTGACGATAGGCCGCGACAAAGACTGCGCCCATGGGCTCTCCCGCCATACTCGCGACCTGGACCGCCGGTCTCGTCACCCGTTCGGGCGAAGAGACCGAGCGGGCGGCCGAGGCGTTCGCGGCCTTACTGCCGCCGGACACCGTCCTCGCGCTCGAGGGCGACCTCGGCGCGGGCAAGACGACCTTTGTGCGCGGCCTGGTCCGCGGCCTGGGCGTGACGGGTGACATCACCAGCCCCTCCTTTGCCCTGCTCAATGTCTACGACGGCAAGCGCCAGGTCTTCCACGTCGACGCCTATCGGCTGACGCGTCCGGAGGCCTTCGACGACCTGCTGATCTGGGACCTAGCGAAGTCACCTTGGAACGTGGTCGTGGAATGGCCGGAGAAAGTCGCGGAGTGCCTGCCCTCCGCACGCTGGCAAATGAAAACCGCCATCCTAGCGGATGGCGGTCATCGGTTTCAACTGACCCTCGCGGGCTAGCTTACTTGTCGAAGCGCTTGCGCTCGTTTTCCGTGAGGTAACGCTTGCGCATGCGGATGAAGTTCGGGGTGATCTCGACCATCTCGTCGGACTCGATGTATTCGAGGCAGGCCTCGAGGGACATCTGGCGCATCGGCTTGAT
>CAINSX010000042.1 GCA_903853185.1 uncultured Opitutia bacterium | reverse complement strand
CGCCATCGATCGCATCTACGGCGTCCTCGTCCAAGCGAGCTGTTTCGATGCGAGCGGCAAGAAGACCCGCACCACGCAGGTCGAAGAGTTCTCCAAGGTCGACGACCAGTGGATGCTCGCCGCCTGTAGCGTGCTCGACGAGACCACGCGTGACGCCGACCTCCTCCGTGTCACCGAAGCCGCGCTCGGCGAAAGCTTCACGCCCCCGACCTTCGAACCCGCCACGCTCGCCCAACCCGCCGCCCAGCCGGCCAACTTCAAGAAACTGTGAAGACCCAGATCACCGCCGCCCAAGTCGCCCGCTTCTGCGACCTCATCACGAACGGCAAGCACATCGCCGACTTCGAAGGTTCCCGCAACGGCCTGCAGCACAAGGGAACGCGCCCGGTGCGTAAGGTCGGCGCAGCCGTCGACGCGGGCGCCCAGGTTTTCGCCGAAGCGGCCCGTCGCGGCGTGGATTTCCTGATCGTGCACCACGGGATGTACTGGCGCCCGGTCTCGCCTGAACGCGAAGTCCGCGCCCTGCGTAAAGCCGCCCTGAAGAAGACCGGGCTGTCCCTCTATTCGAGTCACCTACCGCTCGACGCCCATCCGGCCATCGGTAACAACGCGCTCATCGCCCAGGACCTCGGACTCAAGGTCGTGGATTGGTTCGTGGACTACGAAGGCCTGCCGATCGCCTGTATCTGCAAGGGCATCTCGCGTGCCACGCTGCGCAAACGACTCAAGGCCTCCTACCCGCAGACCTACAAGGGCATCGAGTTCGGCTCAGCCAACCCGAAGAAGATCGCGGTCCTCAGCGGCAGCGGACGCAGCGCCCTCGACCACCTCAAGGCCGAAGGATGCGATACGCTCATCACCGGCGAGCTGCGCGAAGAACATTTCAACGAAGCCCACGAACAGGGTTGGAATCTCTACCCCTGCGGACACTACGCCACCGAGACCTGGGGCGTGAAGGCCCTCGCCGCCGCGGTGGCCGCGGAGTTCGGCGTGAAGTGGGAATTCATCCCCACCGGCAATCCGCTCTGATGACCCGTGGACGGCTAGCCCCGACCCCTACCGGCTATCTGCACGTCGGGCACGCCCGCACCTTCGCCCTCGCCGCCCAACGCGCCGCAGGCGGAACGTTGATTTATCGCACCGAAGACCTCGATGCGGGCCGATGCCGCCCGGAGTTCGCCGCCGCGGCGATCGAAGACCTTCGCTGGCTCGGCCTGGAGTGGACGGAGGGCCCTGACGTCGGCGGCCCCCACGCTTCCTACGTCCAATCGCAGCGCCTGCCGTGGTTCCGTGACGTCTGGCATCGGTTACAGGCCGCCGGGGCCATCACCCCCTGCGACAAGTCCCGTAAGGACGTAGAACGCAGCCTGACGGCCCCGCACGCCGAAGACGACGCCGAGCCGATTTTCCCGCCGTCCCTCCGTCCACCCCTCGGCACCGGCCGCGATGCGCGCGAACCCGGCCCGACCAACTGGCGCTTCCGCGTACCGGATGGCGAGACGATCACGTTCATCGATGCGCTCCAAGGCCCGCAGGCGTTCGTCGCCGGACGCGATTTCGGCGACTTCCTCGTCTGGCGTAAAGACGGCTTCCCCGCCTACGAACTCGCCGTCGTCGCCGACGACCATGCCATGGGGATCACCGAAGTCGTGCGCGGTGCCGACCTCCTGCTTTCGACGGCTCGTCAGATTTTAATCTATCAGGCACTCGGCTGGACACCGCCCACCTGGGCGCACGCGCCGCTGATCGTTGACGCCGAAGGCAAACGACTCGCCAAACGCACCGCCGGCCTCTCGATCCGCGAACTCCGCCAAAAAGGAAAGACGCCGGAGGAAGTCCTCACGGCGCCTTTGGACCAGCTGCTGCGCTGAAGACTTACGCCCCCTTCTTCGAATCGGTCGCAGCCTTCGGCGCGGCGCCCTTCGGAGCGGAGCCCGGAGCGCCGGTCACACCGGAGACGATCTTCTCACGGAAGGCCTTGAACGGCTTACCGAGCGTATCATCGCCTGCCGTGAGCGCCAAGGCTTCGTCGATATACTTCAGAGCCTGTTCTTTGGCGGTCGGGTCGATCTGGATGAGGATGCGGGCCTTGTTGAAAGGCATGATCGCCTTACGCGGCCCAGTGACGTCGGCGAACATCTCTTCGAGCGCGGCTTCGGCTGACTTGAAGTCCTTGGCCGCGATGGCGTCGTCGATCTTCTGGCCGAGCACGCGGCTCTTGGCCGAACGGTCAGCCGCAGATTTCTGTTCCTTATCGAGGGACGCTTTACCTTCCGGCGTGTTCTTGAACGAGGCGAGCTTATCGAGGTATTCCTTGGCAGTCTGTCCACCGAAGCCGACCGTCTTGCCGAAGACCTCGCCGGACTTGCCGTCGATCAGGAGCACGGTCGGGAAACCCGAGATGCCAAACTGCTTCGAGAGCTCCGCATTCTTGGCCTTCAGCTCGGGAGCCTGCGGCTTGGCCTTCGGGTAATCCAGTTCGACGAGTACGTACTTGGATGCGACCGCGGCGAATTCAGCGGACTCGAAGACATTCTTATGAAGCGCCTTGCAGGGCGGGCACCAGTCGCTGCCCGTGAAGTCGACGAGCACGGGCTTATTTTGCTTCACAGCTTGGGCCCTGGCGGCATCGAGGTCGGTGAGCCAGACAGGCTCGGCGACCAGGGAAAGGGCGAGGAGACAGGGCAGAAGGCGGAGCAGATACACAGGCGGAGGAAAGTTAAATCAGAGGCAGGTTAAGCACCCTTAGCCGGACTGGGTTTGGCTTGCTTGGCATCGGGAGCCGGCGCATCGCCTGCCGCACCCTTGAAACCACCGATCTTATCCAGATAAACCTTCGGGCCGGACTTCGGGGTATAGCCCGTCTGACGACCCAGCTCCTCGCCGGTAGCACTCAGGATAATCACCGTCGGAAAACCATGCACATCGAACTTAGCCTGAGCCTCGGCGTTCTTGGCCTTCTTCGCGGCGGAGAGCGGCTTGGTATGAGGGAAATCGAGTTCGACTAGGACGTAGTCCTTGGCGAATTTCTCGAACTCGGGTTTATCGAAAACCTCTTTATGGAGCATGATGCAGTAGCCGCACCAATCGCTACCGGTGAAGTCGACGAGGATGGGCTTCTTATCCTTGGCGGCGACTTTCTTGGCCTCTTCGAGATCGGTCAGCCAAGTGACCTTGGCGGAAACGTTCAGGGAAACCAGCAAAGCGAGCAGGGGGAGGATTTTTTTCATGGTTTGTAATTTATTTCTTGGCCTTGTCAGCAGCCTGGGCGGCGGCGACCTGGGCGCGGAACTGTTTCAGCTCGCCGGTAAGATCGGCGGGGTTGTCCGCGATGACTTCGTCGAGCACCTTGAGGATAGCGGCATGATCGCCGGGCTTGCACGCCTGCACGCTACCAATGCGGGCATTGGCGGAAAGGGTGACCTTGGCGGCCCCGGTGACGGCCTTATCCTTGATGAACTTGGCAATGGCGGTCTCCGCGGAGGCGAGATCTTTCTTCTCGAGGAGGGGCGTGATGAGTTTTTCGAGCTCTTCGCCGTAGCCACGGACGAGGCCTTCGTCCTTCTTGGTCTGGGCGAACTTGGCTTTTCCTTCGGCCGTATTGGCTTTCGAAAGTTCGGCGAGGTGGGCGAGATACTTGACGGGGCCGCCGTCCTGGTAGCCAGTCTGGGCGAATGCTTCGCCGTTTGAGTCGAGCAGCATGATCGTCGGGAATCCTTCGATCGCGAACTTCTCGGAGAGGGCCTTGTTCTTGGCCTTCACCTCGGCGCTCTGCTTCTTCTTCTGAGGGTAGTCGAGTTCGACGAGGACGAAATCCTTAGTTGCCGCGGCGAATTCCTTCTGGTCGAAGACTTCCTTCTTCAGGCGGATGCACCAGCCACACCAGTCGCTGCCGGTGAAGTCGACCAGGATCGCCTTCTTCTCGGCCTTGGCGACCGTGATGCCCTCATCGAGGTCGGTGAGCCAGCCGTCGGCGGCGGGCAAGGAGAGGACGCTCAGGCAAAGAGCGACGGCGGCGAGGAAACGGCGGGGCATGCCTCAAGGAAACTCCGGCCCCGAAACGAGGCAACCCGCAATCAGCCAACCCTGCATTGCAAATATGAGGTTTATCCCTCACTTACGCCCCATGGCCGGCACCCGTATCCTCCTCGTCGACAATGGCTCCTACGAACCGGCCGCGACATTAGCCCTGCGCGGACTGGCCCAGGAAGTCGGTAAACTCATCGGCCAGGAGGTCCTGCCGGTCTCGACGATGCATTCGACCAAGATCGACCCTGCCCTGCTCGGTGGCCAGCCGGCCGTCATCTTCGAAGGCGCCGTCCAGCAGGCCAAACTCGATGGCATCGACGAACTCGTCCTACTCCCGCTCTTCATCGGACCCAGCCGCGCGATCACTGAATATATCCCCAAGGTCTTCGCCGACGCCAAACCGGGCGCGATGAAACTCAGCATCCGCGAACCGCTCTTCGGGCCCCAGCTGGTGACCATGCTAAGCGACAACCTGAAGTCGACCGGTTGGACCAAGGGCAGCGGTACGGTCTTCCTTTGCGACCATGGCTCCCCCATCCCCGAGGTGACACGTTGCCGAAACTTCTTCGCCGTCTCGCTTCGGAATCAACTCGGCCTGAAAGACAATGAGCTCATCGCCTGCTCGATGGAACGCCGCGAGGGCGCGGAGTATGACTTCAACAAGCCCCTCCTTCAAGACGCGCTCCAGCAGGCAAAGGGAGAAGCGGTCATTCTGATGCTCTTCCTGCTGCCGGGCCGTCACGCCGGAGCCGAAGGCGACGTCGCGACCATCGCGAAGGAACACGCGCCAGCAGGTCTGCAATGGAAGCTCAGCCCGTTGCTCGGCACCCACCCCGCCCTGCCCGCGCTGCTCTCCCGTCGACACCTTCACTCTCCCAATTTCAAGACCACCAAGATTGCGGCCATCACCGCGCTGCTCGCCACGGGATTGCTGCCCGTCTTAGGCAGCATACCCGCCCCGAAAGACCAAGGAGCAGGAGCGAGCCTCATGATCTGGCTCGGAGCATTTGCCGTGATCTTCACGGTCCTCTGCCTCTTCTTACGGGCTAAGGCCTGGAAGAAGTCCTGAACTCAGGCGAACGCCGCGATGCGGCCCATCAGGCCGGCATGACGGGGCGGAGCGACCACGGCGCCGACGACCGCGATGAGCGGCGTGGGCAAAACGGAGACATCGACTTTACCTGACGCGAGGTCACTCAGCGTGGTGAGCACATCCGACGTGCCATCCTGAGAGACCTTCGAAAGTAAACGAATCGGGAGATCGGCCTGAGCGCCGGCGGCGATGAGTTTAATCGCGACGGACGGCAGCGCCTTTGCACCCATGTAAAGACAGAGCGTGGCGCCAGTCTCGATGTGTGCCTTCCAATTCTGATCACTGCCATCGGCGCAGTGGCCGGTGAGGAACGTGACGGAGGCGGCCTTGCCGCGATGCGTCAGCGGGAATGCGGCATCCGCTCCGGCAGCGGTCGCAGCGGTGATACCCGGCACGACTTCAAAAGGAATGCCATGGGCGGCAAGATGGTCCATCTCTTCGCCGAGACGACCGAAGATGCCCGGGTCGCCGCCTTTGAGCCGAACGATGAGACCACCCTGACGGGCTTCACGCACGATCACGGCATTGATCTCATCCTGGGTCATCGAGTGGACCCCGCAGCGCTTGCCGACCGGCACGATCTTGGTCGTCGCCGGAATCTCTTCCAAAAGGGCGTCCCCCGGCAGGGCGTCATGGATGACGACATCCGCCTGCTTGAGCAGACGCAGACCTCTGACGGTGATCAGGTCCGGGGCTCCGGGTCCTGCACCGACGAAGGCCACCCGGCCGATGTCACAATTTACCATTTATTTAAACTTGACCCTATTGATGTAATCATAAGTCATCTTATCAAGTATTAAATCATGGACCCTATCTCCGGCAAGCCTCTAGCTAAGAACGAACTCATGAAGGCGGATAAACCCGACCTTTCGGGCAATATTCGCGAAACCCTCGCCAACCCCGAAGCCGATCGCTTCACCGGGGATGACGAGCAGTTCATCAAGTTCCACGGCATCTACCAGCAGGATGACCGCGACAAGCGCAAGACGGGCAAGGAATACTCCGTGATGGTGCGCACGCGCCAGACCGGCGGCATCGTCCCGGCCGCCCAGTACATTGTGTACGACGAGCTCTCCGGTCGCTTCGCCAACGGCACCCTCCGCATCACTTCCCGCCAGACCTTCCAGTTCCACGGCGTGCTGCAGAAAGGCATCGGCCCGCTGATCAAGTCGATCAACGACGCTCTCTCCTCGACCCTCGCCACCTGTGGCGACGTGAACCGTAACGTGACCGCTCCCTCCAACCCGCCCGTCGACGCCATCGCCGTGCAGGTCGACGAAGATGCGTTCGCGATCACGCGTGCCCTCCTCCCTCGCACTACCGCCTATCACTCCATCTGGGTGGACGGCGTGCAGGTCGACCTTGGTCTCGGCGAGAAGATCGCCAAGGCCCGCGCTTCGGTAGACCAGGCTAATCCGTACATGCCGCCGCCCGCCGACACAGACGAGTCCGGCGCGCCTGCCGATCCGCTTTACGGCAAGACCTACCTGCCGCGTAAGTTCAAGACTGGCTTCGCCATCCCGCCGAACAACGACACGGACATCTTCACCAACGACATGGGCTTCGTGGCCATCGTCGAGAACGGCAAGCTGATCGGCTACAACCTGCTCGTCGGCGGCGGTCTCGGCACCTCCCATGGCAACAAGGCCACCTACCCTCGCCTCGCCGACGTCATCGGTTTCATCACCCGCGAACAGGTCATCGCCGTCGGCTCCGCCGTCGTCGCCATCCACCGCGATTGGGGTGACCGCACCGACCGCAAGCACGCCCGCATCAAGTACGTCCTCCAGGAAAAAGGCGTCGAATGGTTCCGCGCCGAACTCGGTAAGCGCCTCGGCGCGCCGCTGCCGGCCGCCAAGCCTTTCCTCTTCCGTGGCCAGGGCGACGCTTTCGGCTGGTTCAAGCAGCTCGACGGTAACTGGTTCCTCGGCCTCTTCGTCGAGACCGGCCGCGTCAAGGACGCCGACAGCTATAAGCTGAAGACCGCGCTCCGCACGATTGCCGAGCAGTTCGGTCCGACCTTCCGCCTCACCGCCACGCAGAACCTCATCCTCTCCGACATCAAGGACGCCGACAAGGCTGCCATCGAGAAGGTGCTGCATGACCACGGTTGCGCCATCGTCTTCAATCCCGGCCTGATCAAGGGTCGCGGCATGGCCTGCCCGGCTCTCCCGACCTGCGGCCTCGCCCTCGCCGAATCCGAACGCGTCTTCCCGAAGTTCCTCGCGAAACTCGAAGAAGGCCAGGCCGCCGCGGGCATCGCCAACGAAGAACTCGTCGTGCGCATGACGGGCTGCCCCAACGGTTGCGCCCGTCCTTACAACGCCGAGATCGGCCTCGTGGGCAAAGCCCCGGGCAAGTACAACATCATGCTCGG
>CAINSX010000041.1 GCA_903853185.1 uncultured Opitutia bacterium | reverse complement strand
GGCCGCCTCGGCGACATTCCCGCCGGCGAAGCCATCTCCTTTTATAAGAACGGTGAGTTTGTCGACCTCTGCGCCGGTACCCACGTCCGCTACTCCTCTCAGGTCAAGGCCTTCAAGCTGCTGCATATCGCCGGCGCCTATCACCGCGGCGACGAAAAGAACAAGCAGCTCCAGCGCATCTACGGCACCGCCTACGCGACCAAGGATGAACTTGAGCAGGCCATCGTCCGCGCTGAGGAAGCCAAGAAGCGCGACCACCGTAAACTGGGCAAGGAACTGAAGCTGTTCCATATCGACGAGAAAGTGGGGCAGGGCCTCATCCTCTGGACGCCCAACGGCGCCGTCGTCCGCCAGGAGCTCCAGAACTTCATCTCCGAGCGTCTCTTCCAGACCGGCTACAAGCAGGTCTTCACGCCGCACATCGGCAACCTCGACCTTTACCGTACCTCGGGTCACTTCCCTTATTACAAGGACGCCCAGTTCCCGCCTCTCGTCGAGCGCGAGGCCATGGAGATGCTCGCTAAGGAAGGCTGTGGTTGTGGCGAACTGACCAACCGCCTGGCGGACGGCACCGTGCAGGGCTTCCTGCTGAAGCCGATGAACTGCCCGCACCACATCCGCATCTACGCTTCCCAGCCCCATTCGTATCGCGATCTCCCCGTGCGCCTCGCCGAATTCGGCACGGTTTACCGCTGGGAGCAGTCCGGTGAGCTGAGCGGCATGACCCGCGTCCGTGGTTTCACCCAGGACGACGCCCACCTCTTCTGCACCGAAGACCAGGTCCTCCCGGAAGTCCTCGGCTGCCTCGAGCTCGTCAAGATCGTCCTGAAGACGCTCGGCCTGAACGACTATCGCGTCCGCGTTGGCCTGCGTAATCCCGACTCCGCCAAGTACACCGGTACCGCCGAGAACTGGGACAAGGCCGAAGCCGCCTGTCGCGCCGCCGCCGCCACCCTCGGCGTCGCTTTCTCCGAAGAGCCTGGTGAAGCCGCTTTCTATGGCCCCAAGATCGACTTCGTGGTCAAGGATGTCATCGGCCGTGAATGGCAGCTCGGCACCGTGCAGGTCGACTTCAACCTCCCCGAGCGTTTCGACCTCACCTACAACGGCGCCGACAACAAGCCGCACCGCCCGGTGATGATTCACCGTGCTCCGTTCGGCTCTATGGAACGCTTCGTCGGTATCCTCATTGAGCACTTCGCCGGCGACTTCCCGACCTGGCTCTCGCCCGAGCAGGTCCGCCTCATTCCTCTCAACGACGACCTCAATGCCGATTGCGAAGCGATGGCCGAGATTCTCAAGGTCGCCAAGATTCGCTGCAGTGTCGATGGTTCGTCCGACAAGCTGGGCGCGAAGATTCGCCGGGCCGAGATGTCCAAGGTTCCGCACATGCTCGTCGTGGGCGCCAAGGAAAAGGAAGCCGGCCTCGTCAACGTGCGCTCGCGCGCGGACAAGTCCTTCGAAGGCAACCGCACCTTGGCTGAGTTCGTGGCCCTGGTGTCGGCCGAGGTAGCCGAACGTCGCCTCAAGGCGCACGTCCCGACGGCTCCTGTCGCCCCCGCTGCTCCTCAGGCCTAACCGTCGCGTGGTTTTAACGGACTCCCCGGGGAACTAAGGTTGCCCGGGTGGGTCTTCTGAGCCTATACCCCTGTCATGAATCCACCCCGTGCTTCCTCCCGCCGCGAATTCCTCAAATTCGCCGGGCTCGGCAGCCTTGTCTTCGGCGCCGGCTCGGCCCGCGCCCTCGGCGCCGATGGCCGCGAGGCCTCCGCCAATTCCGCCAAGCGCCAGGCCAAGAACGTGATCTTCATGGTCTCCGACGGCATGTGCTTCTCAGTGCTCTCCGCCGCGCAGACCTACTTGACCCGCACCGAGAAGCGTTCTTCGCACTGGATGAAGATGTACGGCGCACTCCCTGTCGTCCGTTCGCTCTGTGAGACCGAATCCGCCAGCAGTATTGTCACCGACTCCGCCGCCGCCGCTAGCTGCTGGGGGATCGGCGAGCGCATCGTGAACGGCGTGGTCAACGTCACTCCAGACGGCCGTAAGCCCGTCACTCTCGTCCAGAAGATGAATGCGGCCAAGAAGCGCTGCGGCCTCGTCACTACAGCCACCGCCACGCACGCCACGCCGGCAGGGTTTGCGACCACCGTCGCCAGTCGTATCGACCAAAAGTCCATCGCGGCCCAGTATCTCGAGCGTGGCGTCGACGTCGTGCTCGGCGGCGGGACGCAGTATTTCAGCGACGACCTCGTCGCGGCCTATCGCAAGGCCGGCTACGGCGTTGCGCTCAACCGCGGTCAGCTCTTGGCTGATAATGGTAAGGCCCCTTTGCTCGGGCTCTTCAGCAAGAGCCACATTCCCTTTGAAATTGATCGGCTTCATTCCGCCGAGCTCAAGGCAGCTATCCCTACGCTCTCCGAGATGACCCAGGTCGCCCTCCAGCGCCTCAGCTCCGCCTCGGAAGGCTTCTTCCTGATGGTTGAAGGCGGACGCATCGATCATGCCGCGCATGGTAACGACGGCGCCGCCGCGATCCGCGAGCAGGTCGCCTTTGACGCGGCCATCGCGACCGTCCTCGCCTTCGTTGACAAGAACCCGGACACCTTACTCATCATCACCACCGACCATGGTACGGGCGGCTTCAACGTCAACGGCCTCGGCAATGAGGACTTCATCACCATCGCGCCGGCCTATACGGATTCGACGCCCGCCTTCGATCGCATGACTGGATTTACTTCGTCCCTCGAGCTGCTGAAGGCTGAGACCAAAGGGTTTTCGCCGAAGGATTTCTTAGCCGCCGCCGAGAAGGTCACTGGCCTGAGCTTCAAGGCCGAAGACCGCGCCAAGATTATCTCCACCAAGACCCTTTCCGAGGCCCTCATGAAGTACACCTCGATCGGCTGGACCAGTAATAACCATACGGGCGAGATGGTCGAGTTCTGTACCTATGGCCCGGGTTCGCAGCTTTTCACGCCGCACCTGCGCAACGACCAGGTGCATGCGAAGATCCTGCAGGCGACGGGCGTCGCCTGAGGCGCTGCATATTCGGGCACAAAAAAGGGCGCCCTTGTGGACGCCCTTTTGCTTAGCCAGACTGTCGGCTTAGAGCTTGTTGTATTTCACACCGCAGCCGTAGGGCTTGGTGTTGGAGACTTCCGGAGCCTTACCATCCTTGACGGCCTTGACGGCGGCGAGGACGTAGTTCGTGGACTTGTCGATGTCGGCGGGCTTGGTGGCGACGGAGCCGTTGTCGATCGCTCCCTTGTAGACGAGGACGCCCTTGCCATCGATGACGTAGCAGTGGGGGGTCACCTTGGCTTCGTAGGCGCGGCCGATGCTCTGGTTGGCGTCTTCGACGACGATACCCGGGTAGTAGGTGGTGCTTTCGCTGATCTTACCGCCAGCGGTGTGGATGATGAGCCAGACGACGCCCTGGGCGATGGCCTGCTTCTGGAATTCCTGCATCTTGCCGGCGTCATAGAACTTGCGGACGGCAGGGCATTCGGGGTTGTACCATTCGAGGACGACGGTCTTGCCCTTGAAGTCGGCGAGGCTGACGGTCTTGCCGTCGAGGGTCTTGCCGGTGAAGTCAGGAGCAGCCTTGCCGACATCGGCGGCCGCAAAAGAGGCCACCGCCGCGAGGCAGGCGAGGAGGGAGGTGAGGATACGCATGGGTGTGGTGGGTAGGTCGGTGTTTGTAGAGGCAGGTTCACACATTTCAACCCCTTCACGTGTGAGAGGTTCATATTATCTGCTTAAAGAAGCCATTTTTACGCGATTTTGACTCATGGGTTGCCAAATTGACCGAAAACCCCGAATTAATCCCCCGTCTATGGCTGACGCCCGTTCCATCGCCTTGGTCTGCGCCAATGAAGCTTCCCTTTGGGCGGAGCTGCAGGCTCGCGCGGCCGTCGTGGCCAAGGCCGAACCGGCCCTGGCTCCGATGCTCCAGCGCTATGTCCTGGATCGTTCCGGCTTCGGTGAAGGCATCATCCAGCGCCTAGCCGAACGCATCACGCCGACAGGGCAGGATCTACCAGTCATCCTCCGCGTGCTCGGCGAAGCCGTCGCGTCCGACCCCGAGGTGCTGTCGCAGATGCGCGCCGACATTCGCGCGACGCTCGAACGCGACCCTGCGACGGAGCATGCGCTGATCCCGTATCTTTGGTACAAAGGTTTTCACGCCATCTCGACGCATCGCCTCGCGCATGCGCTGTGGAAAACCGGCCGCAAGGAACTCGCCATCCATCTGCAGTCTCTTGTTTCCGAGCACCTCGGCGTCGATATCCATCCTGCCGCCCGCTTCGGCGTCGGCATCCTGCTCGACCACGCCACCGGCTTCGTCGCCGGCGAGACCAGCGTCGTCGCGGACAACGTTTCTTTCCTCCACGAGGTCACCCTCGGCGGCACGGGCAAGGCCCGCGGTGACCGCCATCCGAAGATTCGTTCGGGCGTGCTGGTCGGTGCCGGCGCGAAAATCCTCGGTAATATCACCATCGGTGAAGGCGCTAAAATCGGCGCAGGCTCCGTGGTGCTCAAGGACGTCGCCGCCCATACCAGTGTGGCCGGCGTGCCCGCGGTGATGATCGGTCAGACTACCGTTGACGCCCCGGCGCTCGACATGGACCACTCGCTCTAGGCCATGCCCGACACCCGCCCAGCGCAGGACCGCCCGGGCGATGCTCGCGTTCTGGACTGTCTCTACCGCGTCGGCGCTTTCGTCAACTCGACTGAAGATCCGCGCGAAGCCCTCAACTTCATTCTCGCGGAGGTTGTGCAGACCCTCGGAGCCTCCAGTGCTTCGATTGCGCTGGTTGAGCCCGCCACGGGCTCGCTCCGCATCGAGGTGAGCAACGGCTTGGACGCAACTTCGATTAACCAGATCATTGATCAAGGGCAGGGCATCACTGGTTGGGTCGCCCTCTATGCCAAGCCTCAGCGCATCCCGGATGTCTCGAAGGATCCGCGGTACGTCGAGATTCGTAAGGGTATCCGTTCTGAACTCGCCGTCCCCATGGAACTCATGGGCAACGTCATCGGCGTGGTGAATTGCGATTCCGACCGACTCGACGCCTTCACTGAGCAGGACGTCGCCTTCCTTGCGCTGCTCACGAACGAAGCTTCCAAGGCGGTCGGCCGTATCTGGCTGCTCCGTCAGCTCCGTTCCAAGGCGGCGCAGCTCGAAGCGTTGGTTCGTGCCGCCCAGGGCCTCGCCCGTGAGCGCGATGAGCCAGGCATCTCGCAGGACCTTGCCCGCCATACGCGCGGATTGCTGGGCGCCCGTGCCTGCGCCTATTACAAGATCGTCGATGACGTCTTGCTGCTCAAATACCTCGATGGCGAGCTAAGCGGTAGCGAACTCGCCCCGAGCATCGCGGTGAACCAGACCTCGCTCGGCACGGTCGTGGGCCGTGGTCGCCCGGTCGTCGTGCCGGTCGCCGGCAAGACCGAAGAACACCTTTTCCTCAAGCTCGCCGAGCCCGTCGCTTCCTCGTCGCTACTGGCTGTGCCGGTGCGCTACGAAGACGACACTTTCGGCGTCTTGATGTGCGTCGCCATGGGCGCCTATCGTTTCTCCGACGATGACAAGCACCTCGTCACCGCGTTGTCCTCGTTCGGTGCTTCCTCAATCCAGAATGCCCGCCTCTACGCCAAGGTCTTCACGGTCGAAGAAGGCCTACGTCGCAGCGAACGCCTCACTGCCCTCGGCCTATTGTCCGCCGAAGTCGCGCATGAGATCCGCAATCCGCTGACGGTGATGAAACTCCTTTCGGACACGCTCTCACAAGGGATGGCTCCCGACGACCCCAAGATGGAGGACCTCGATGTCATGCGTGAAAAGATTGCCCATATGGAAGGCGTGGTCTCTCGCGTACTTGGCATGAGCAAGGCCCAGTCGGGCGCGTTCCGTGTCGTCGACCTTCGCAAGGCGACCGAGAATGCTGTACTGCTCTTGCGTCTCAAGCTCCAGCAACTCGGCGTGAAGGTGGAAGTGAGCGGCGATGAGGTCATCCCGGCCGTCGAGGGTAATCCGGGGCAGATCCAGCAGGTCTTCCTGAATCTGATGATGAACGGCGTTCAGGCCATGACCGGCGGCGGCCTGCTTGCCTTGCATATCGGTGTCGAGCCTGGTCCGCAGGGCGAGGTCGTCGTGATCCGTATCACCGACACCGGTACGGGTATCCCTCAGGAGATCCTGCCCAAGATCTTCGAATCCTTCTTCACTAGCCGCGAAGATGGTACCGGCCTAGGGCTCGCCATCGTGAAACGCATCATGCGCGACCACCGAGGCGATATCATCGTCGAGTCCACCGGACCCGGCGGGACGACGTTCAAGTTCTGGTTTCCCGTCGGGAAGTAAGCCAGACCTTGCCCGCCTTGATTAGCACGGGCAGGAAGGAGAGGAAAATCACGCTTAGGATTACTAATTTAGGATCTTTTCGTAACGGGG
>CAINSX010000040.1 GCA_903853185.1 uncultured Opitutia bacterium | reverse complement strand
GCCGGGCCGCGGACCTTCAAGGTGCCGTCGGCGGAATTGGCCGACTCCACGCGGCTGCGGGTCGAGTCCCACTTATGATAGAACGTCACCACCGCGTCCTGAGCTTCGGCGGGAGAGACTTCGCCGAAGGCCGCGAGTTCCTTCGGGTCGACACGAATCGTCTGCTCGGTGAAACCCGAAGCGGGAGCCCCGCCAGGGATGGGGGCTTCGCTTTCGACGCTACGGACGTAGTGGATTCCGGGGTTCTTCGTCCGCGCGCGGGTGGCACGGAGGTCCCCCACCCAGAGTTGTTCGAAGCTCTCGGTGCCAGCGGGAGTCTGGACCGTCCAGCGCCCATCCTTGCCCGACGTGAAAGGCGGCAGTTCCTTGCCTCCAGAGATGACGACCGTGGCGCCAGGCGCGGCCTCGTAGGAGATCAGCTTTCCGTCTTCACCGGAATCTTTTGCATCAAACGCGACGGCGGCGGTCAGACGGTAGGTGCCTTCGGCGAAGATCACGTGCACCGGTTCGGTCAGCGGGCGGGGGAGCGTACGGATGGCTAGGCGGGCGCCATCGAGCGAGGCGAACGGTGCGTCGGCTTTGCCCGAGGCATGGTCATCGCCTTTGGGCGAGACGTGCAGGTCCAGTGCCTGCGCGGTGAAGGGCAGGAGGAGGGCGAATAACAGCGAACGGCAGAAAGGCATGACTATCCCGACAAGACCCGTGCGGGTCGGTTCCCTCAAGACTTTCTGGCGACGAAGAAGCGCGTCTCGCCGGCGAACTCGCGGACCAGCGGACCATCCGCCGCGACCTCGGTGCTCAGCGGGCATTCGAGGACGGTGAAGCCTGCTTCCGTCAACTCATCGCGGGTTTCCTGCTCGGTGCTGCTATGAATGAAAACGGGAGACGTGTCGCTCTCGTGCCAGCGATCACCTGGGATGGCTTCGTCGGAGTCTATTTCCTTCGCCCAGTAGGCGGCGTTGGCGCCTTTTTCGCGATCGGAGGCCGTGAAGAGGAAGATGCCGCCAGGTTTAAGCACGCGATGAATTGAGCGGAGCGCGGCCAGGCGATGGTCCCGACTCGGCAAGCACATCAGTCCGTTGAAGGCGAAGATGGCGCGATCGAAAGAGGCGTCCGGGTAGGTCAGGGCGGTGGCATCCTGCTGCTCGACGATCTTCTCCCAGGCTTCGTCGTGGTCGGCCAGCACCGCGCGGGCGAGGCTCACCATGATCGGGGAGAAGTCCGTCGCGACCACGTCGGAGTAGCCTGACTGTAACAATCCCAAGGCGACCCGTCCGCCGCCGCAGCCGAGCTCAAGGATCCGGTGGGACTGGGTGAAGTGCCGTTCGATGAGCACACGTTCGGAAGCCCAGACCCCGACGCGTACGGCCGCCCGGGCATAGTGCAGGGCCGTCTCGGTCTCGAGCCAGTGGTCCTGCGGGTCGCGTTCCATGCGTCGAAGCAAGCGAATCTTGCCACCGAGGCAATCGCAGGAACAGTATCCGGCATGATTAGGACGCTCTTCCTTGCCGTGGCCTTAGCGCTGGTCGCCTGCGATAGTCAGCATGGCGCCAACGCCCCGACCGCCGAACTTGGAATCGAGACGCGTTTCCCGGTCCGGATGGGCCAGGTACTCGGCCAGTTGCGCATCGCCGCGACCGACCTCGAGAAGGCCCGCGGCCTCATGGGCACCGCCAAGCTCTCCGAGGAGGAAGGCATGGCGTTCATGTATGACGCTGAATCGCAGATGCGCTTCTGGATGAAGGATACTCCGCTGGACCTCGATATCGCTTTCGTCTCCCGCGACGGGACCGTCCTCGAGGTCCGCACGATGACCGCCGGCGACACCGAGACCACCGCTTCCACCACCGACCAGGTGCGTTTCGCGATCGAGATGCGCTCCGGATGGTTCCGCGATTTCGGCGTGAAGCCCGGTGAGAAGATCAACGTCGACGACATGCGGGCAGCCTTGAAGGCGCGTGGCTTCGACGCGAAGCGATTCATCCCCTGATCACAGGGAGCGCCAGAGCAACAGCAGGCCCGTAGCGGCAGCGAGGCAACCGAGCACGAAGGCGAGCGCTAGGCGTTCCGCCGCGGTCGTACGGAAGACCCTCATGCCTTCGGAGCGAGGCGGGCGGCCGCTTCGCGCAGGAAGGCCGTGAGACGAAGTAGGAAGAAGGGCGAAGGGGTGCCGGCGATCGGTTCGAGGGCCTGTTCGGCCGAAGCGATTTCGGCGTCGAGCCGGCGGAAGCATTCGCGCCAGGCTTCGGGTGAGATCAGTTGGCGGGCGTCGCCGCCGGCGCGGAGGGCGGTCAGGAAGCCTTTGCCCGAGCGGTCGCGCTCGAGCAGCATTGGCAGGGTGAGTTTGCCGCTGGCGGCATCGGTACCGAGGGTCTTACCGGCCTTGGTGTCGTCCTGCAGTAGGTCCACGAGGTCGTCATAGATCTGGTAAGCGATACCGAGGTGGCGACCGAAGAGGGAGCAGGCCGCGATATGCTCCGGCGGCCGGCCGGCGAGAAGGGCGCCCGCCTGGCAGGCACCTTCGAAGAGCTCGGCCGTCTTCAGGCGGATGTGCCGGTAGTAATCTTCGAGGGAAAGGTCGTCGTGGCCGCGCGAGAACGTCTGGCAGACTTCGCCGGAGCAGACTTCGCGGGAGGCGCGGGCGACGATGCGGCAGAGCTCCGGCGTCGGGTGGTCGGCGGCGAGGACGAGCGCGTGGGCGAAGAGGGCGTCGCCGAAAAGTACGGCCGCGTGGGCGCCGTGGGTGCGATTCGGGGTGTCGCTGCCGTGGCGGGTGTCGGCGCCGTCCAGGACGTCGTCATGGACCAGCGTGGCGAGGTGGACGAGTTCGATGATGCCAGCACCGCGAACCAAAGCGTCGGGGGGAATGCCGCCCGCGCCAGAGCTGAACGCCAGCAAAGGGCGGAGGCGTTTGCCGGGGTGGTCGAGCACGTCGCGGACCATCGGACGTACTTCCGGTTCGAATGCGAGTTCCTGCGCCGCGAGGAATTTCTCGAGCGCCGCGAAGTGGGCTTCAAGGCCGGCGTGCAGCGGAGAGGACACGCCGCAATGTGCGGGTGAAAAAGCCCTTGCGCAAGCGCAGGATGCGCTAAAACCGCCTACGCGGCTTACGGGGCGAACTTGGTCTCTACCGAGATGATCACCTTACCGCTGCTGGCGCAGTCGGCGCAGGGGACGCGCTTGTCGAGTAGCTGGCCCTTCTGGGCTTCGCGGGTGAAGCCCAGCCCGCCGCACTTCTTGCAAGTAATCTGCTCGTTGGTCGTCGTGCTCATCTCGGCGCCGGCGTTGACTGCTTCCACGAACTTGCGGAGGCCGGCCGCGGAGTCTTCGAGGGTGACGCATTCGACAAACGCTTCGCGGCGAATCGTCAGGCGCTTACCGACAAGGGGCGGGTAGGTTGCGGTGAAAAGCAACGCAACCGTGCCGACGTGCATGCCAGTGATCTTACCCGTGTCGCCGACCTTGGCGGGTTTTTCGAGGAGAAGAATCGCCATCGTGTCCACGCCGGCGGCGAGGACTTCATTGGGGCCGGAGGCAGGCCAGGCGGCCTTGGCGAGGAAGCGGTTATCGCCTAGATCCTGGACGAGAGAGTAGTTCACCGTCGCGAGGTAGCCCGTGGCCTTGCTCGAACCGGTGGGTGAGCCGTCGACGATGCGTTGGGTGGCAAAGGCCGAGTAAAGGCGCTGCAGCTCCTTGGTCGTTTCGGTGAAGCCCAGCTTATTGATCTTCGAGAGCTGGAATGTGCGGGTCGACTTAGCGTCGGGCGGCGTGAGTGCTCGGAAGGGCGTGATGACGACGGTGTTATCGACCTCATCCTCGGTGACTTTCGGAGTGGCCTTGGTCGCAGGCGTGGTTGCGGGAGTCGGGGTCGTCGCGGTCGTTTCGGCGGGTGCCGCCGCGTTCGCCGTGGCCTTCGTGCCGAAGGCGGTCGTCTGGGCCGAAGCGGAGACGGCGGAGGCCAAGAGGACGAGGAGCAGTCGCTTGATCATGGGATTAGTCGAGGGAGGAAAGGTCGCCTTCGGCAGGCGGAGGCGTGGACTTAGGCTTGGCCGGAGCCGGGCTGCTGTCGGAAGGGGTCACCGGCTTATGGCGCTTAGGGCGGGAGTCGTCGTCCGCATCATCGTCCTCGTCGTCGTCCTCGTCCGGCAGGTCGTCATCTTCCGGGTTCGGCTTGTCGCCGCGGGCGATGCGTTTGCGGCGCACGATCACCGAGCCAACGAAGATTGCGATCAGGTAGAGCCCGAAGAGCGCGGCGACCAGGATGGCGAGTGAGATGAAGTCGCCGATCGGCGTGATCAAGATGGCCCCGATGGTGATGCCGGCGAACATGCCCCTCCAAGACTTCAGGAGCGTCATCGGGCGGACGATTTCCAGCCACATGATGATGATGAGCGCCAACGGGAACTGGAAGCACAGTCCGGTCAGCAAGGACATCATCACCACCAGCGAGTAGTAGTCGGAGGCCTGCCAGTTGATGCGGATATCCATGCCATGGGCGACGTGGTGCACGACCACGATGGACATCGGCGTGAGCCAGAAGAAGGCGAGGGCAGCTCCGATGAGAAACAGAATGAGGCCGGCGGCACAGAATGGAATGAGCCCGCGACGTTCCTTCTTATTGAGGGCCGGGCCGACGAAGCGGACGACTTCGTACAGGAAGACCGGGGAAGAGATGGCGATACCAGCGGCAATCGCTGCGTACATCAGTACGGACCATACGCCCATGAACTGCGTTTCCTGCAGTTGGGTCGAGATCGCCGGCACGCTGACTAGCCAGGAGGGAATCGAGAAGAAGCCCAGGAGGAGTAGGTCGCCTTGGACGGACGGCTGGGACATGCCTTCGGGGTCGATCTGCTTGGCCCATTCCAAGGGGAGCTGGAGGAGGACCGGGATCTCCTTATAAAAGATAAGGGCAACGGCCACGCCGATGGCGAAGACGCCGAGCACGCGCATCAGGGAGATACGCAGATCCTCGATGTGCTCGAGGAAGGACATCTCGCTGCGGGGCCGATTGCGGCGAATGAGGGTGGAAAGCATGGGGTTAGTCCTTACGGAGGAGGTCCTTGATGACGTCAAGGCTGAGGCCGGACGAGACGGAGTCTGATTCGGTCAGGAGCTTACGCAACATCTCAGACTTGGACTTTTGGAGCTCCATGACGCGTTCTTCGATGGTGCCGGCGGCGATCAGCTTGATGCTGGTGACGGTGCGGGTTTGGCCGATGCGGTGGGCTCGGTCCGTGGCCTGGGCTTCGGCGGCCGGGTTCCACCACGGGTCGAAGTGGATGACCGTGTCAGCGCCGGTCAGGTTAAGGCCCGTGCCGCCTGCCTTGAGTGACATGAGCATGACCGGGATGGTGGGCGTGGAATTGAACGTATCGCAGACGCCTTGGCGGTCCTTCGTGGAGCCGTCGAGGTAGCAGTAAGGGACGTCGCGGTCCTCGAGGGCTTTCTTGAGGAGCTGCAGCGCGGTGACGAACGTCGAGAACACCAGCATGCGATGGCCGGCATCCTTGGACTCTTCGACGAGTTCGAGGAAGGCCTGCAACTTCGCCGAGTCGGCTTCTTCCATCTTCGGGTCGAGGATGCGCGGGTCGGCGCAAATCTGGCGGAGGCGGAGGAGCTGATTGAAGGCCGCCATCTGGATGCGGGCCTGCGTGGCACCGCCCATCTCCATCTCGAAAATCTCCTGACGGGTGGACTCAAGGATCTCGTCGTAGATCTTCTTCTGGTTGTCCTCGAAATCGCAGTAGACGATTTGCTCGATCTTGGCGGGCAGCTCGGGGGCGACCGCGACCTTGGAGCGGCGGAGGATGTACGGCGCCGCCATCTGCAGGAGACGGTCGTCGTGCCACTTGCGTTCTTCGGCCTGGATCCGTTCCTCGGGTTTAGGCAGGTAGCCCGGCATCAGGAAGCCGAAGAGCGAGCGGAGGTCTTCGAGCGAGTTCTCCACCGGCGTGCCGGTGAGGATGTAGCGGCCCTTCGCGACGAGCTGCTTGACCGCCTTGGCGGCCTGGGCGCGGGCGTTCTTGATGTTCTGGCCTTCGTCGCAGATCGCTGCGCCCCAGGCCACGGCGGTGAAGGCCGCGATGTCTCGGGAAAGCGTGCCGTACGAGGTGATGACGAGATCGAAGCGCTGCAGGTATTCCTGCGCGGTGAAGCGATTCTGACCGTGGTGGGCGAGGACCTTGAGCGAAGGAGTGAAGCGGCGGGCTTCGCGGCGCCAGTTCTCGACGAGCGACGCGGGGCAGACGACGAGGCAGGGGCCGTCTTCGGGGCGATGCTGGCGTAACGCTTCCATGAACGCCAAGGCCTGCACGGTCTTACCGAGGCCCATCTCGTCGGCGAGGAGGCCGCCGAGTGAATTATTATGAATATGCCAGAGCCAGGCTACGCCGACCTGCTGGTAGATGCGGAGCATCTTGCTGAGTTCCTCACGGATGGGCGCGGGCTGCAGCTTCGAAAGGTTGCGAATCGCGGACGAGCGCTTGCTCCAGGTCTCGGGCGGGGCGAAGGCAGCCTGCAGTTCCTCGGCGATGGCGTCGGCGCTGGCGAGGTCGGCGTACCCGAGCTTAAGGTTGAGGTCGAGATCGACGTCGCGCTTGGATTCGCCGGTGATGCGTCGCTGGGCGTTACGGATCGACTCCATCAGCTCCGGCGTGATGAGGCGCGGACCTAGGTCGGTGTAGAAGAACATGCGGCCACTGGAGAGGGCCTCTTGGATGACCTTCGGGGACTTACCTTCGGGGTCGATGCCAATGGCGAAGCGGAAGCCATCGTTCTCTTCGGACGCATCGCACTTCGCCTTGGCGAGGTCGACGTTGCGGAGCGAGTGCGAAAGGTTGTGCGTGAAGAACGCACCGTTGTCCGTCATCAGCAGCTTGTGATGGCGGGCCAGGAAGTTGAGCACCTGAATCGTGCCCGCGAGGTACCACTCGCGCGTGGTGGTCTCGAGCGTAAAGCCGCTGCGCTGGAGGACGTCGCGGAGTTCGGCGACCGGTCCGGAAGACTGCTGGGGCAGGCGGATGCGCAGCCACTTCATCGAGCCGTCGACCCACGGGCGGTCGTCGCGGCCGCGTTCCTGCGAGCGGACTTCCTGTTCCTCGGGTCCGTCGTCGGGGGCTTCACCGGCGGCATTGGTCTGCGGCGTCGCGACGGGTTCGTCGAGGTGTTCGTGGACCTTGTCGAGCTGGTCGCCGTCCCACGCCAGCGGGGTTTCCGGCGCGTTAGCCATCCGGAAAATCTTCAGGCCCTTACCGATGGCGAGGAGTTGGCGGAGGTGGCGGCGGGTGAGGGGGAGGATGCCCTGGAGTTTGCCGTGGCAGAGGTTCTCGAGGATCGCCAGGAAGAAGACCGTGTCTGGTTCGATGGTCCAAGCCTTGCTGCGGTCGAGGTTCTCGGGGGCGACCTGGGCGCCATCGACACGGAGTTCGAGGCGGCAGATGATCTCGTCGCGCGCGGCGGCGGTGACGATGTTGGGCGGAACGATGAAGCGCACCTCGATGGGCGTGCCGCGTTTTTCCGAGAGGGTGAGGGATTTGAGCCGGGGTCCTGCCGGGGTCGTCTCCGCTTCCTTTGACTTTTCCTTCTTCGTATCAGCCGTCTTTTCTTTTGTCGTGGTCGCTGTCGCCGGTTTGCCGGGCGGCGCGGCCGGTTTGGGCGGCGCTATTGTCTCGGGCTTCATATACCCCTCTTTGGTCGCGAGCACGAGGTAGGCCGCTACGGAGTGTACGCAGAGTTTTCTTCGACCGACAGAGACTTCGCAGCCGCATTCGTTGCGCTGGAAGGTGATCGAGCGGAGGTTCCAGCGGGCTTCGCGGGATTCGGTGCCGTCGTCGACGAGGGCTTCCGCGACCGGGGGCGTCCAGAGGGCTTTCTTTACCTTACCCTTGGCCACGAGCTCCTTGGCGAGGAGCACGGTCGCACCGCCAGCGAGGTCGACGAGATCGTCTTCGGAGATGTTGGGCAACGGCTGACGCGGCGCCATGGTGAGGGTGTGCGGTGAAAAGCGTCGTCCGAAAGGACGCGCCAAAGGAGGAAAAACCTAGTGGGAAGACGGTTCGCCTAGACGGCGACGTCTTGGACCGGGACTCCTGGGTGCATCTCGAAGATGCCTACGGGGGTCGTCGGGCCTGTCATCACGATGGAATAATCATCGCCGATGCCAATGATAATCTGACCTCCTGGCATATTTACCGTCAAATCTGCGTCAACTAGGCCCATTTTACGGGCCACGGCGGCCGAAGCCGAAGAGGAGGAGCCCGAGGCCATCGTGTAGCCGGCGCCGCGTTCCCAAATCTCGATCCGCACGTTCTTGCGGTCGATGATCTTCATGAACTGGACGTTGGTGCGGTTCGGGAAATTCGGATGCACCTCAAGGTGCGGTCCGTAGGTCTTGGCGAGATCGGGCGTGAGCTCGTCGACCGGGATCACGCAGTGCGGGTTGCCGACGGTGGCGGCCCAATACTTGAAGGTCTTGCCGAGGACGGTGATTTCTTCGCCGAGGACTTCGCGGTCAGCGCCGACGTGTGGGATGACGGGCGCGCGGAAGGAGACCTTGCCCATCTCGACGCGGATGCGGTTGCCGCCTTCGAAGACTTCGCAGCGGACGATGCCGCCGATGGTATGCAGGCGGAACTCATGGCCTTCTTGGATGCGCTTGGTCTCGAGGAGGTGGCGGCAAAAGATACGGATACCGTTACCAGACTTTTCGGCCTCGGAACCGTCGGGGTTAAGGATGCGCAGACCGAAGGTACCGTCAGTGCGTTCGATTGGGCCGTACAGGATGCCGTCCGAGCCCAGACCGAAGTGACGGTGGCAGACCTTGCGGATGGCATCGGGCGAAAAGAGGGTAGGGCAGTCCTTGGGCTCAAGGACGAGGTAGTCGTTGCCGAGGGCGTGGTATTTCGCGAAACGCATGTTCGCCTTCTGATTGGGCGTTAAAGGCTCATTTGGCAAGCAAGGGGTGCCGCTCCCCATCTCATGGCTTTATTTCCTTCGGCCATAGGCCTAGAAGATGGCCATGCGCCTCCTGCCCCTGGTTGCCTTGGCTTGTACTCTCTTCGTCTTCGCGGCGGATAAGCGCCCGCCCAATATCGTCCTGCTCTACTCAGACGACATCGGCTGGGGCGATCTGAGTTGCTACGGCTCCAAGGTCATCCAGACCCCGAATCTCGATAAACTTGCGACGCAGGGGACGCGCTTCACCGCGGGCTATTGCACTTCCGCCACTTGCACACCCTCGCGTTACTCCTTGCTGACCGGCGAATACGCCTGGCGTCGTCAGGGGACCGGCGTCCTGCCCGGCGACGCGCGCCTCATCATCAAGCCCGGCCGTCCGACGATGGCCGCCAGTCTCGCCAAACTGGGTTACGCCACCGGCGTGGTCGGTAAGTGGCACCTCGGCCTCGGCTCGGGCGACGTGAACTGGAACCAGAAGATCGACCCGTCGCCTAACCAGATCGGCTTCACTTACTCCTTCATCATGGCCGCCACCGGCGATCGCGTGCCGACAGTCTTCGTCGAGGACGGCTCGGTCGTCGGCCTCGACCCCAAGGACCCGATCGAAGTCAGCTATAAGCAGGCTTACCCGGGCGACCCCGACCTGACCACCGATGCCGAACGTGCGAAGCTGAAGATGGATTGGTCGCATGGACATAACATGGCCCTCGTCAACGGCGTCGGCCGCATCGGCTGGATGAAGGGTGGCAAGTCGGCGCTCTGGAACGACGAGACGATGGGCGACACGTTCTGCGACAAAGCCTGCGGCTTCATCGCGCGTAACAAGGACAAACCTTTCTTGCTCTATTACGCCTCGCATGAGAACCATGTGCCGCGCGTGCATAATCCGCGCTACGCCGGCAAGACCCCGTTGGGGCCGCGCGGCGATGCCGTGGTGGCGTTCGACGATCAGGCCGGCCGCATCCTCGCCGAGCTCGACAAGCACGGCCTCGCCGAGAACACGCTCGTCATCTATTCTTCCGACAACGGTCCGGTGCTCGACGACGGTTATAAGGATAAGGCCGTTGAACTGAACAAGCAGGCCGGCCATACGCCCGCCGGGCCTTTCCGCGGCGGCAAATACAGCATCCTCGAAGGCGGCACGCGTGTCGGCTTCATCGCCCGCTGGCCCGGCCATACGCCCGTCGGCCAGGTCTCCGACGCCCTGATGTCGCAGGTCGACCTCCCCGCGGTCTTCACGAAGGTCGCCGGCGGCGACCCCGCCGATTTCCTCAAACTGGATTCCGTCGACACTTCCGCTGCCCTCACGGGAGGTGCCGGCCGCGAGACCCTGATCTCGAGCACGCAGGGCAATCAGCTTTCCATCCGCGACGTGCGCTGGAAGTTTATTTCCGGCGTCGGCGCTCCCGGTAAGGGCAAGAAGGCCCAGGGCCCGCTCGTCGCTTTGCTCGGTTCCGAATCCGATCAGGCCAGCGATAGTCGCGATCAGTCCGGTCCGCGTCTGTTCGACCTGCAGAACGACCCAGGCGAACGCAACAACGTCGCCAAGGAGCACCCTGAGATCGTCGCACGGCTCAAGGCCTTGCTCGATGCGCAGAAGGCCAAGGGCGTCGGCCAGCCGTTACCGAACTAATCGGTCGATTAATCTCAAGGTGACGCCTTCTCCCGACTTGAAGCGGAGAGCGGAAGGGTGATGCTCGGCGCATGAGCAAGTCCCCTATCCGTGTCCTTTGCGTCGGTGCCGGCCACATGGGCCGTTCGCACGCCCTCGCTTACCATAAGCTGCCCGGCTTTCAGATCGTCGGTCTCGTGACGCGCTCCGCCGACTCCCGCGCCAAGCTTAACGCCGAGCTCGGTGGCGGTTATGCGGAGTTCGGCGACTTCCATGCTGCGCTTCAGGCCACGAAGCCCGATGCGGTCTCGATTTCCAGCTACCCTGACACGCATGCCGAATATGCCGTCGCCGCCCTCGCGGCCGGGTGCCACGTCTTCGTCGAGAAGCCGCTCGCTGTCACCGTCGCCGAGGCCGAGCAGATCGTCGCCAAGGCCAAGGAAGTGAAGCGCAAGGTCGTCATCGGCTACATCCTTCGCCATCACCCGGCCTGGACCCAGTTCATCAAGACCGTGCAGACGCTCGGTAAGCCGCTCGTCATGCGCATGAATCTCAACCAGCAGAGTTACGGCGACATGTGGAAGACCCATAAGTCTCTGATGCAGACCTGCAGTCCGATCGTCGATTGCGGGGTCCATTACGTCGACGTGATGTGCCTGATGACCGGTAGCCGTCCTGTGCGCGTCTCCGGCATCGGCGCGCGTCTGTCCGACGAACTCCCGGCGGGCATGGTCAATTACGGCCAGCTGCAGGTCACCTTCGCCGACGGCTCCGTGGGTTGGTACGAGGCCGGCTGGGGGCCGATGATGTCCGAGGAGGCTTTCTTCGTGAAAGACGTAATCGGGCCGAAGGGCTGCGTCTCCATCGTCGCCGGCAAGGCTTCGCAGGCGGGTAATTCCGCCGATGTTGATTCACACTCCGCCGCCCAGGCCCTGAAGGTGCATTCTTCCCAGCTTGGCGCTGACGGTAAGTTCACCAAGCCCGACGAGATCGTGCCGACGGACGCCGATCCCGGTCATGATGGCTTGTGCGAGCGCGAGCAGGCGTATTTTGAAAAGGCCATCCGCGAAGACCTCGACCTCACTGCGCACATGGATGACGCCGTGAACTCGATGCGCATCGTCGCCGCGGCGGACCAGTCGTTCCGCGAAGGCCGCACGATCAACCTCTGAACGGCCATGGCGCACCCGAACCTCGTCTTCATGGGCGTCTCCGGTTGCGGTAAGAGCACCGTGGCGGAGATGTATGCGCAGCGCACCGGCGCCACGCAGATCGAGGCCGACGGATTTCATCCGCCGTCCAACATCGCCAAGATGAGCGCGGGTACGCCGTTGACCGACGAGGATCGTGCCGGCTGGCTGGCCGCGATGGCCGCCCGTCTCGCCGAGGGTAAGGCCACTGGTGAAGCGATGGTCGTCACGTGCTCGGCCTTGAAGAAAACCTATCGCGATCGCCTACGTGAAGGGGACCCTGAGCTCTTCTTCATCTTCCTCGACGGCAGTCAGGAGCTCCTGCAGGCCCGTCTCGACGCGCGCAAGGGACACTTCATGCCTCCCGGACTGCTCGGTAGTCAGCTCGCCACGCTGGAGCGTCCGAATCTCGCCACGGAGAAGTGCCTGCACGTCAGCATCAGCCTTTCGCCCGAACAGATCTGCGCGACGGTCGGCGTGGCCATGCGTCGCTTCGCCTGAAAAGCAGAAGGCCCGCGCAATGGCGGGCCTTCGTGTTCCGACGTAAGCGCGAGGCTTACTTCTTCCAGGCGACCTTGGACGGCTCGATGACGCTCGTCTTGTCGAGGGTCGGGAAGCCTTCCGGGACGGGCAGGGTGACCTTGCCGGTCGCGGCCCATTCGGTGGAGCGGGCGAGGATGGTCTGGAAGCCCACGCAATGCAGGGCGTCGAAAGAGTTGTCGCCGACCCAGATGTGGCCCATCGAGGTCGTCACGACGCGGCCCTTGTTGAACGGGGCGTACCAGACCATCGGCTCATGCATGTCGGTGCCGCCCGTGTCGGGCTTGGAGTAGGAGCTCGAGAGCACGTGCATGTGGTCGGCGCTGCCGCGCATGCGACCGTAGAGTTCGTCGGTGGCATGGAGCCATTCGGCGGGGAGGCCCTGCATGATCGGGTGGGCGTCGTCGCGGGTCTTGAGCGTGAAGATATGTTTGGAGCCGTGGCCGGAGCCGAAGCCCTTGGTCGTGATCTTCTCGTCGGCGTCGACGAGCGCGACGGCCTTGCCGGTCTTGTCGTCGACCGCGATACGGCTGGCGAATTTTCCGTCGCGCCAGCCGCAGCAGATCATCTCGTTGAAGTTATCCCAGCCCGTGAAGGCGTTGTTGGCCGCGTGGACATTGACGAGTCCGCCGCCGTTCATGACGAACTCGGTGAAGGAGTCCTTCATCGCGGTGCCCCATTCCGGTCCGTTGTAGTTGTTCACGATGACCTGGTAGTCGGCAAACTTCGGGGACCACTGTTCCCATTCGGCGGCGTGGGCCTGCTTGAAGGCGGCTTCTTCGGCGTTCCATTCCTTCATCGCGGCGTCGAAGGCTTTCTTCGCGGCGGCGTCGCCGGCCTTGGGCTTGCCCGGCTTGGCCTTGGCGAAGGCGGCGGGAGCGGTGGCGACCGTCACGGTGAAGCGACCGGTGGCCTCGAGGGTGGCCTTGCAGGACTCGGTCGTACGTACCCAGTCGTGGTTGTTGCGTCCGTCGAGGATGAGGACGCGGATCTTTTCGGCCGCGCCGAGGGGTAGGGCCAGGAGGGCGAGCAGGCAGATCAGCCCGAGCTTGTGCAGGGTTTTCATGGGGAGGGCCTCATTGGAGGCATTTCCCGAGGGTGGGCGAGCGTTTTCAGTTTCGGTCCAACGAACGGTAGTGGATGGCCTCCAACAGATGGGCCGTGGCGATGCGTTCGGCCCCCGCAAGGTCGGCAATCGTGCGGGCGACCCGCAGGATACGGTCATAGGCCCGGGCGGAAAGGCCCAGCTTCTCCATCGCCTGCTGGAGTAGGTCGCCTTGGGCTTTATCCAGCGCACAGTACTCGCGCAGCTCGCGACCGCCGAGGAGGGCGTTGCACCCGCCGGTCCGTCCGCCGAAGCGCAGCCGTTGTTTGGCTCGTGCCGCTTCGACGCGCCCACGGATGACGGCGGAGGCTTCGCCAGGGGCCGCATCGCGGAGTTCTTCGAGGGTCAGGGCCGGTGCTTCGACCTGGATGTCGATGCGATCCAGCAGCGGACCCGAAATCTTGCCGCGGTATTTGCGCACCTGCATCGGCGAGCAACGGCATTCGCGTCGTCGGTCGCCGAGGTGTCCGCACGGACAGGGGTTCATCGCCGCCACAAGCATCAGCCGCGAGGGCAGGGTGACCTTTGCCGCTGCGCGGGAGACGGTGACCTGGCCGTCCTCGAGGGGTTGACGTAAGACCTCGAGCGCCGAGCGACGAAACTCCGGGAGTTCATCCAGAAAGAGCACGCCAAGGTGGGCGAGCGAGACTTCGCCCGGTCCGGGGATGCTGCCGCCGCCGATGAGCCCGATATCGCTGATCGTGTGGTGTGGTGAGCGAAATGGCCTGTGCCAACCGCGCCGGGCGTCAGTGAGCCCCATACCTGCCGCTGAATGCACGCCGAGGATCTCGAGGAATTCCTCCGCGTCCGGCGCGGGCAGGATTGTTGGGATGCGTTTCGCGATCAGCGATTTACCCGAGCCCGGCGGGCCGATCATGAGTAGGTTGTGCCCGCCGGCCGCGGCGACTTCGACCGCCCTGCGGATCGCTGCCTGTCCTTTGACCTCGGCAAAGTCGGGCTGCCCGTCGGCCAACGTGGCCTCGGGCGCGTGCTTTGGTGTCAACGGTTCGACCTTCGCTTCGCCGGTAAGGAAGCGGAGCGCGCCGTCGAGCGTGTCGGCTGGGATGGCTTCGATGCCGCCGACCAGCGAGGCTTCCTCAGCTGAGGCCCGGGGTAGGATGACGCCGCGCAAGCCAGTCTTGCGCGCGAGGATCGCCATCGCGACGCCGCCGCGGACGGGACGCGTTGCTCCGCTCAGCCCGAGTTCGCCGGCGATGAGGTAGTGCTTCAGGAACGCGCGATCCAACTGGCCGGTCGAGGCCGCGATGCCGAGCGCGATGGGCAGGTCGTAGATCGCCCCTTCCTTCTTCAGGTCGCCTGGTGCGAGGTTAATGGTCGTGCGGGTCTCCGGCAGGCGCAGGCCGCTGTTCTGCAGGGCCGACTGCACCCGCTCCTCGGATTCCTTTACTGCCGCATCAGGCAGTCCCACCAGCCAGAGCCCATTCTCGCCGAGCTCACCGGTGTTGACCTCGATCTCCACAGGGACGGCTTCGACTCCGACCAAGGCGGCCGAACGGATGACGGAGAGCATCCAGTAGGGCAGGATTAAACGATGGGTGTCACAATCCTCGACGCTTGGGGCCTAAATCTCAGCAAAAGTGCCTATTGCTAGGTAGTTTACCTTGGCAACCCTTCGTGGCTTCGGCTGTCATAATGACTGCCTTTCATGACTCTCCGTCTCGTCTTTCTCAGTCTCGTCCTTCTGCCCCTGGGTTCCGCGGGGGCGCTCCCGCCGTTTCTCGATAAGAACTGCGTCGAGTGCCATGACGCCGACGCCAGGAAGGGCGGGCTGGATCTGACGGCGCTCAAGTCCGACCTGACCGATGCCAGGTCCTTCGAGACCTGGGTGAAGATCTTTGACCGGACCGCCAGCGGCGAGATGCCGCCCAAGAAGAAGGCGCGCCCGGACGCCACGCAGCAGGCGGCCTATCTCGGAGACCTCTCCGCGTTACTCGTCCGCCAGGAAGCTACGCGTTTCGCTTCGCAAGGTCGTACCGTGGAACGACGCATGAACCGTTTCGAATACGAGAACGCAGTGCGCGACCTCCTGCAGGCTCCGTGGCTCGACCTGAAGGAGACCCTGCCGGAGGACACCGATGCGTTCCGCTTCAATAAGACCGGTCAGGCGCTCGACGTCTCGCACGTCCAGTTGCAGCGCTATCTGACCGCCACCGAAGAAGGCCTGCGGTCCGCCTTCGTCTCTTCCGTCGAGAAACCCGACGCCTCGCCGAAGCGTTACTATGCCCGCCAGCAGGGCAGCTACACCGGCAAGATGAAGTTCTCGGAGTTCAATACGTCTCCCGAACGCGCCACCTTCCCGACGCTCGGCTTCACGGGTCAGCCGGATGTCCGCCGGGGCGACGCCAAGACCTCCGTCGGCAAGGCGGACCCTAAGCTCCGTGACGAGGAAGGCGTAGGCGTCGTGCATGGCGCTTACGAGCCGGTGGAACCTAATTTTTCGACCTTTCGCGCACCGACTTCGGGACGCTATAAGCTCAAGCTCTGCGGCCATTCCGTCTGGGTTGGACCGGGCAAGCCGACCGGCAAGGGCCCGGCACGCTGGTATATTCCGGATCTGGATGATATCTCCAAAGGCCATCGCCCTGAGCCGGTGACGGTCTATGCCCTGACGCACCCGCGTATCCTGCGGCGCATCGGCAACGTCGACTTCAATCCGGACGTGACCGTCAACGAGCTCGATGTCGTCCTCAAGGCCGGCGAGACCATCCAGATCGACACCGTCCGTTTTTATCGCTCCCGCCCGGGCGCCAGCCGCGCGCAGAATCCTTTGGCGACTCCGGAAGGGCAGCCTGGTTTGGTGATGCGCTGGATCGAGGTCGAAGGCCCGCTCGCGCCGAAGTGGCCCGCCGCGCCTTACGCCGTGCTGTTCGACGCTCTGCCGACGAAGCCTGCCGTGGGCTCGCCGCTTCGCTACGACGTCGAGACGAAGGATGCGCCGAAGGACGCCGAACGCCTGCTGCGTCGCTTCGTGAAGCAAGCCTATCGCACGCCAGTCTCGCCTCAGGAAGAGACCCGCTTCCTCCCTGTCATCCTCGGCGCGTTGAAGTCGGGCAGCACCTTCGCCGAGGCCATGTTGACCGGCTACACCGCCGTGCTGTGCTCGCCTTCCTATCTCTACTTGCAGGAAAAGCCCGGCCGCCTGGATGACCACGCCTTGGCCGCGCGCCTGGCCTATTTCCTGTGGAACTCCCCGCCCGACGAACAGCTTCGTTCGCTGGCCGCCGCCGGTACGCTGCATGAACCCAAGACCCTGCGGGCGCAGACCGAACGGCTCCTGGCCGACCCGCGCTCCGCTCGCTTCGTCGACACCTTCACCGACTACTGGCTCGATCTGCGCAAGGCCGGCGCCAATGACCCGGATAACCTGCTGTATCCGGATTACTACCTCGACGACCACCTCGTCGAATCGGCTCGCGACGAAAGTCATGCCACCTTCGCCGAACTGATCCGCAGCAATCTGCCCGCCCGTAATATCGTCGACGCGGATTTCGTGTTCGTGAACGAACGCCTCGCGACCCTTTATCAGCTGCCGCCCGTGGCCGGCGCCAAGCTGCAGAAGGTCGCCTTGCCCAAGGACAGCGTCCGTGGCGGTTTCATGACGCAAGCCGCCGTCCTCAAGGTGACCGCCAATGGCACCACCACCTCCCCCGTCACGCGCGGCGCCTGGATCATGGAGCGCGTCCTCGGCCGCAAGCCGCCGCCCCCGCCCGCCAGCGTGCCGGCGGTCGAGCCGGACACCCGTGGCGCCGTCACGATCCGTCAGCAGCTCGAGAAGCACCGTAAGCTCGAGTCCTGTTCCGCCTGCCATACCAAGATTGATCCGCCCGGCTTCGCACTCGAGAACTTCGACGTCATGGGCGGCTTCCGCGAACGCTATCGCGCACTCGATGGCAAGACGCCGGAGATTGGCATCGGCAAGAACGGACAGAAGTATGCCTTCCATAACGCCTTGGCCGTCGAGGCCTACGGCGAACTTGATGGCAAGAAGTTCAAGGACATCCGCGAATTCAAGAAGATCGTCGCCGCCGATGAGCGTCAGCTCGCGCGTAATATCGTCGGACAGCTGACCGTCTTCGCCACCGGCGCGCCCGTCGGGTTCTCGGACCGTCCTAAGGTCGAGGCCCTCCTCGATCAGGCCAAGGAAGGCCATTACGGCGTCCGCGATCTCGTCCACGGGCTTGTCTCCAGCGATCTATTCCTTAACAAATAATCTCATACCCCATGCCCTCTTCCCTGAACCCGGCCAACACGCCTTACGTCGCCTTCAAACGCTCCGTCTCGCGCCGTCGCTTCCTCGCCGGTACCGGCGTCCTGCTCGCGCTCCCGATGCTCGATGCGATGACCCCGGCCTTCGCGGCCGCTGTCCCGTCCGCGACCAAGCCCCGCCGTATGCTGGGTATCTGCAATAATCTCGGCCTGGTGCCCGAGTACTTCTTCCCGACGGGTAAGGGCAAGGATTACAAGGCCTCGCCTTACCTCGAGCTCCTGCAGGCCCACCGCAAGGATTTCAGCGTCTTCTCCGGCGTCTCGCACCCCGACGTCGACGGCGGGCACCCGGCGGACAATTGCTTCCTGACCGCGGCTCCGCACCCGAGCAGCGGCGGTTTCCGCAATACGATCTCGCTCGACCAGTTCATGGCCGAGCGCATCGGGCACCTGACCCGCTTCCCGGCGATGACCCTCGGCGTCAATTGCGCCCGTGGTTCCCGCAGTCTTTCCTGGACGGCCGGCGGCGTGATGATCCCGACCGAAGAGAAGGCCTCGGAGGTCTTCCGTAAGATGTTCATGGGCGGTTCCGCCACGGAAGTCCTGGCCCAGGAGCGCCGCCTCCAGCTTGGGCAGAGCATCCTTGACGCCGTGGGCGGTCAGGCCGGCGAGCTCCGCCGTTCCATGGGCGCGCAGGATCGCGATCGTCTCGACCAGTACTTCACCAGCGTCCGCGAACTTGAACAGCGCATGCAGATGTCGAAAGAATGGGAGAAGAAGCCCCGTCCAGTCGCCAAGAGCTCCACACCGCTCGACCCGAGCAGCCCCAAGGAGTACATGGACAAGGTCCGCCTGATGTACGACATGGCCCGCCTATGCTTCGAGACCGACTCCTCGCGCGCCGTGACCCTCATGCTCGACAGCGTGAACACGCCGGCCCTCGACATCGATCACGTCCATACGACGACCGACGGGTACCATAGCCTCTCGCACCACGGCAAGTCGGCCAAGAAGCTTTCGCAGCTCAAGGACATCGACAGCATGCATATGCGCCTGCTCGCGAAGCTCATGGAAGACCTCAAGACCTCGAAGGAAGACGGCGCGCCGCTCCTCGACCGCACGATGATCCTCTACGGCAGTAATTTCGGCAACGCCAACGCCCACACCACGACCAATATGCCGACCCTCCTGATGGGCGGCGGCTTCAATCACGGTCAGCACCATGTGTTCGACACTGAGCATAACTACCCGCTGCCGAACCTCTTCGTCTCGATGCTTCAGCGGATGGGGATCGATGCGGACAAGTTTGCTTCGTCGACCGGCACGATGCGCGGCATGAATCTCGTCGGCTAAGTCCGGCGAGGTTTACTCGTCGTCATCGTCATCCGCGTCCGGATTGAGCTGGAGGCCGAGGGCTTTGAGGCCCTTGCCGTGCGCACCCATGAACTCGCTCGGGTAACGTTCGCCTGGACGGGTCTGCGCCCAGATGGCGCGGTTGAGCGTGTCGTCGTCGATTCGGTCTGGGCCGCTGAAATCCAAAGCCTCGAACTGCGCGGTCAGGCGGTCGTCGCCGACGGAGAAGGGCGGCCATAAGCCGGTTTTCTTGGCAGCCGGTGGGCGCTTCTCATTGAGCTTCTGCTTGGGTGTCAGCGCGGCGTAGGGCGTGAAGTCGGGCTGGGTCGTGAAGCAATCTTCCATCGTAGGGGAAGCGGCGACGACCTGGTTCATCGGGGGAATGCCGAGGATGCGGCTGATCGTATGTAGCACCGAGGTCTGATTATAGAACTTGCTGATGAGCGCACCTTTCTTGGCGTAGGGGCTGACCACGAAGCAGAAGGAACGGTGGCCGTCGACATGATCGCCGCCAGTCTGCGGGTCGTCCTCGTTGACGAAGATGGCCATGTCTTTCCAAAAGCGGCTCTTGGAAAGGCCTTCGATGACGCGTCCGAGGGCGAGGTCATTATCGGCGACGTAGGATTTCGGAGTGAGTTCGTTCGCGGTGTGGTCGTTGGGCAGGTAGATGATCGTAAGATCAGGGAAGGTGCCTTTCTTTTCCAGTGCGGAGAGATCCTTCAGGAACGCGTCAGCGCGCGTTTGGTCGGGGATCGCCATGTCCCAGCCTGGGTAGCCTGGGCAGCTGTACCGGCGGAGGGCGTCGATGAAGAAGGTGGTCGTGAACGCCGTGCTGCCTCCGCCGTTCTCGCGGTCGGTGAAGAAGTCGTGGTATGTCTTTCCTTTGATCTTCGTCAGCTTGTCCATCTCGCCGTAGTTACGGAAGGAGCGCCCGTGCAGCAGGGCGTGATCCCAGAGAAAGCCGCATCCCGAGTAGAAGAGTGAATCCGTGCCGAAATCATAGGCACAGCGGAAGCCGACACGGTCCTTCTCCCGGTACGGCCCGACGATGCCTTGGTTGGCCCAGGCGTGGCCGTCGGACGAGTTTACGCCGTTGCAGTAGTAGTTGTCGAGCAGCGGCCAGCGTTCGGCGATGGCGTGGTGGTTCGGGGTGACGTCGCGGGGGAAGAGTACGAGTTTCGGCTCGGCGTTGCCACGGCCGATATCGCCGAGGACCTGGTCAAAGGTGCGGTTCTCCTTGATGATGTAGACCGCGTGCTTGATCGAGGAGGGCTGGCCGACTTCGGCCGGTACGGGGACCGGCGCCGCAGTGGCGGTGGTCGTGCGCGGGCTCTTGGCATAGCGCAGCGCATGGGAGAGGTGGGCCGCCGTGCGGGCGCGGGCGTCGTATGCCGCGACGGTCTGGGCGTCGGTGGGAAGCGCGACCTTCTGGACACCGTTACGGACATTGGCCACGTAGAGTTGGCCGTCGCGAAGGCGCAGGGCCCCCGGATACCATCCGGCAGGAATCAGCTTCGGCGTCGATTTCGGCCCGGCGAGGTCCAGGCAGGCGATGGCGTTGATGCCCGCGTTGGCGGCGTAGAGCGTCTTGCCGTCCGCCGAGAGTGCGAGGCCGTCGGTCAACATGCCCCAAGGGAGTTCGTGGTCCGGCTTGGTGTCCAAGGTCTGGGTGACTATCCGTTTGGCAGTGTCGACCATGCTGACGCTGTCGCCGCCCACGTTGGCGACGAAGAGCCGCTGACGGGACGCATCGAGCAGGATCTCGGACGGGTGCAGGCCGACTTCGACGCGGCTGGATTCCTTCAGCGTCGTGCCGTCGACGGTGACGAAACTCAGGGTGCCACGCAGGGGGATCGTGCGCTTATCGACGGCGACCATCGTGCCGCCGGAGGGTTCGGCGAGGTCTTCGGCGCCGGGAGCGTTGCCCCCGAAATTCGTTACGTAGGCGGTCTTGCCATCGGTCGATAGCGCTATGCCGTAGGGGCAGACGCCGACGGCGACGGTGCTGACGATTTTGCCCTCGGTCAGGTCGACCAGCGCGAGCTGGTT
>CAINSX010000039.1 GCA_903853185.1 uncultured Opitutia bacterium | reverse complement strand
GTCCCTCCGCCCGCTGCCCGAGAAGTGGGCCGGTCTGACCGACGCCGAGAAGATCTACCGCCAGCGCTACCTCGACCTTGTCGTCAACGAGGAGTCCCGCCGCCGCCTCTTCATCCGCAGCCGCGTCGTCGAATCGATCCGCCGCTTCCTCTGGAGCCGCCAGTTCACCGAGGTCGAGACCCCGGCCCTGCACGCCATCGCCGGCGGTGCCGCGGCCCGTCCGTTCGAGACCCACTCCAACGCGCTCGACTGCGATTTCTACCTCCGCATCGCCCTCGAACTCCACCTGAAGCGCTGCCTCGTCGGCGGCATGGACCGCGTCTTCGAGATCGGCCGCGTCTTCCGCAACGAAGGCGTCTCGGTCAAGCACAGCCCAGAATTCACGATGCTCGAGGCCTACCAGGCCTACACGGATTACCGCGGCATGATGGAACTCGTCCGCTCGATGATCCAGAAGGTCTGCGCCGAAGTCCTCGGCACGACCAGCGTCGTCCGTCCGGACGGCGTGGCGATCGAGCTCGGCGGCGAATGGCGCGAAGCGAAGTACAAGGACCTCATCGTCGAACGCACGGGCGACCCGCAGTGGTTCTCGCGCACGAAGGAAGAGAAGATCGCCGCGTGCAAGGCCCTCGGCCTCCACGAGCCGCGCACCGACTGGGAAGATTTCGAGGTCACCAACGAGGTCTTCGGTAAGCTCATTGAACCCGGCCTCATCCAGCCGACCTTCGTCACGCACATCCCGAAGGAGCTCTGCCCGCTCGCTAAGGTGACCCTCAGTGACGACTCGACCATCGACGTCTTTGAACTCTGCATCAACGGCCAGGAGATCGCTCCGGCCTACTCCGAGCAGAATGACCCTGGCGTGCAGCGCAAGATGCTCGAGCTCCAAGCCGGCGCCGAGACCCAGAAGATCGACGAGGATTTCCTCCTCGCGCTCGAGCACGGCATGCCCCCCGCGGGCGGCCTTGGCATCGGCATCGACCGCCTGGTGATCCTGCTGACCGGCGCGGCCAACATCCGCGACGTCATCCTGTTCCCGACGCTCGCGCCCGAAGCGCAGGCCTGAGTCCTTTCCCTTGCCCTGGTTCCTCCATCTCGCCCTCCGCCAGCTCTTTCCTCCCGGTAAGCGCTTCCCGGCGTTCGCGACGGTGTCGATCCTCGGTGTTGGCCTCGGCGTCGCCTCATTGCTCGTCGTGCAGACGGTGATGAACGGCTTCGGCGAAGAACATCGGCTGCGCATCCGCGAATCCTTCGGTGACTGTCTCGTCATCGGCGCCGCCCCGATCGCCCAGCCCGAGGCGCTCGCGAAGCAACTCGCCGCCCGCCCGGAGGTCGCTTCGGCCACGCCTTTCGCCGAAGGCCCGGCGCTCGCGCGCCATGGCGACTTCTCCGGCATCGCCCAGGTGCGCGGCATCGATCCGACCGATCCCGGCCAGCCGGCCCGCAAGTACGTCTATGGCGGCAGTTTCGACGACCTCGACGACGGTCGCATCATCCTCGGCGTCGGCCTCGCCCGCGCTCTCCGTGTGCGCGTCGGCGACCGCGTCGAGGTCTGGTCCCCAGCGATGGCCGAGCGCGCCGAGAAGGGCAAAGCCCCGCTGCCCGCCGAATTCGAGGTCTGCGCGGTGATCCAGACCGGCTTCACGGAAGTCGACAACGCCGCCGCCCTCATCCCGCTCCGCCGTTTCCGCGAGATCTGGAACCTCGGTCCGCGCGCCCATGGTCTCACGCTTCGCCTGAAGGAACCGGCCCTCGCCGCGGCGACCGCTGCAAGTCTCGCCGCCGGTCATCCTGAACTGCGTTTCCGCCCTTGGCAGGATATCAAGAAGGACTTCCTCGCGGCCATCCAGTTCGAGAAGACGATGCTCTTCTTCCTGATGTTCATTATCACACTCGTCGCTTCGTTCTCGATCGGCAGCACGCTCTTCTCGGCCGTCATCCGCCGCTCCCGCGAGGTCGGCGTGCTCGCCTCGCTCGGCGCCGCGCGCTGGCAGGTCGTCGCGCTCTTCGGCCTGCAGGGCTTGTTCATCGGCGCGCTCGGCACGCTGCTCGGCTTCGTGCTCACCTGGACGATCCTCGCTTTCCGTGAAGGTATCCTGGGCACGATCAACCGCCTCTTCGGCGATGGCGACATGGTGGCCAACGTCTACCAGTTCTCAAAAGTGCCGCTTCACTACGACGCTTCGGATTTCGTTATCGCGGCGGCGTTCACCCTGCTGACCACAGCGATCGCCGGCCTCGTGCCCGCGCTCTGGGCCGCTGGTCGCAAACCCTCGGAGGCCATGCGCGATGCCTGATATCGTCCTCCAAGCCCGCGGCCTCGCCAAGGCCTTCGCTTCGCCCGCCGGTCCTCTGCCGGTGCTGACGGACGTCGAGCTCGAGGTTTTTGCCGGCGAGTCCGTTTCGATCCGCGGTTCCTCTGGCTCGGGCAAGACCACGCTTCTCCAGCAGCTCGGCGGACTCGATGAGCCTGACAGCGGCGAAGTCCGCATCCTCGCGCCGGGCGCCGGCCTCGTCGCCCCGCGCACCTCGCTGGGCCGTGGCGTGGGTTTCGTTTTCCAGAACTACCAGCTGATGCCCGAGCTCACCGCGCTCGAGAACGTCGCGCTCGCTGCGCGCATCGCCGGCATGCCGGCGGTTTCCGCGACCGCGGCGGCCCGCTCCTTGCTGACGCAGGTCGGGCTCGGCGCCCGCCTCGAGCATCTCCCTTCGAGACTCTCTGGGGGCGAGTGCCAGCGCGTCGCCATCGCCCGCGCGTTGGTCAACCGCCCTTCGGTCATTCTGGCCGACGAACCGACCGGCAACCTCGACGAACGGACCGGCGCCGAGATCATGGACCTTCTCCTCGGCGTCGTGGCCGACCGCGGCGCGGCCCTGATCTTGGTCACGCACAGCCGTGAGTTCGCCGAACGGGCCAGCCGCCGCTTCGTGCTGTCCGGCGGCGTGCTTTCGCCTGCCTGATTTGACAATGGGGCGGGGCGGGGTTGTCTGGACGTAACATGAACGCCGCCCTGACGCCTGCCCAACTTCTTGCCTCCCTGGAATGGCGCTACGCCACCAAGGCCTTCGATACCCGTAAGCTCCCGGATGCCACCTGGGCCGCCCTCGAGGAATCCCTTCGCCTGACGCCTTCGTCCTACGGTCTCCAGCCCTGGAAGTTCTTCATCGTCTCCGACCCGGCCGTGCGCGCCAAGCTGCGCCCGGTTTCCTGGAACCAGACGCAGGTCACCGACGCGTCTCACCTCGTGGTCTTCGCGCGTCGCACCGAGATCACCGAGAAGGATGTGAACGATTTCTTCCATCAGATGGTCTCCGAGCGTAACGCCGATGCGACCAAGCTCGAACCCTACCGCCAGATGATGCTCGGTGGCGTGGTCAACGGCAAGGACGCCGCCGGCCAGAAGGAATGGGCCGCTCGTCAACTTTACATCGCCCTCGGCCAGCTCATGGGCGCCGCCGCGGCTCTCGCGGTCGACACGTGCGCGCTCGAAGGTATCGACCCCGCCGCCTACACCGAAATCCTCGGACTCAAGGGAAGCGGCTATGAAGTCATCGTCGCCTGTGCCGTCGGTTATCGTGCCGCGGACGACAAGTACGCCGCGATGAAGAAGATTCGCTTCCCGGCCAGCCGCGTCATCGGCCGCGTCTGATCAACTGCGGGCCGACCAGCGCACGAATTCCTCGTCGTCGGTCAGTACCTGTGGGTCGCCGTATTCCGTCGAAAGCAGGCTGCGATAGGCCTCGTCGGCGAAACGGCGGCAGTGCAGGAGCACGCGGGCCGAGTGACCGGGCGCGCGGACGAGTCGTCCGAGCGCTTGGTTCACCTTGCGCATGCCGGGACGGACATACGCCAGCGAGAACGCGTCTTCGGCGCCAGCTTCGACGAACATCTTGCGGCGGGCTTCCTGGAGGGCGTTGACTTCGGGGAGGGCGGGGCCGATCACGACCGCGGAGCGGATGCGTCCGCCCAGCATGTCCACGC
>CAINSX010000038.1 GCA_903853185.1 uncultured Opitutia bacterium | reverse complement strand
GCATCTTTAACGTCAACAGCGACTCCGTGGACATGGAAAATGGCACCATGCAATGGAAGGGCACGACCATGAATCTCGGCAATTCCCGTGCCGTCCGCGCCCGTTTCGAGCGTTATCTGGCCGCGCCGACCGATAATGGCGACATCAAGCGTTACGTCGCCATCCTCGATCAGGTTCAGCTGCTGCTCTCGCCCCAGGTTCTCACTCAGGATAACTATTACCGTAATCAGCAGGAGGCCTTCAACCTGCTCTTCAAGGCCGCCGAGTTCGAGGTCGACGGCAATAGCTCGCTGACGATCGCCTCGCAGGTCCAGAAAATCTGGGTAATGAAGCAGGAGTTCCGGCAAATCGAGGTCACCAAGAACCAGCTCGAGACGCTTCGCAAGGTTCAGGAAGGCATCATCATCAACCGCGCCGATAATATCGAGGAGGCCAATGACGCCCGTTCGTCGCAGGCCACCAAGGCCAAGCCGCTCGGTAAGTCCTCTTCCGGCACCACCGAACTCGCCTACAAGGTTAAGGATGAGGCGCGGACGCAGGCGGAAATCCTCGCGAAGAACGCGGAGATGGCCGCGCTCGGGCTCAAGGCGAAGATCGAATTCCAGTCCCAGATGGTCTCTTTCCTGATGGCCCGCCGCTATCGCCACTCCCTGATCACCAGCGCGTTCTATCGCGTGCTCTTTAAGGGGGGCAGTCAGAACGTCGTCGTCGGCGCCAAGGAAGTGAAGGAGTTCTTCCCCATCTCCGACTTCGTGCCGACCCTCGAGTCCTTCGACATGCTTTCCCGTGAGGCGATCAAGGATACGTCCAAGGGTATGCAGACGGTCGATGACCTCGTGAAGCAGGGTGAGCTCTACGGCGCCTTCGAGCGCCTGCAGGAGACCTTCTTCCTCGGTGAATTCGAACCGGTCGTCATGACCTACCCGCAGGAGAAGAAACGCGAGATGCTCGCCCTCTGGAAGGATCTCCGCGAGCTGCAGCGTCTCGGCGACGAACATGACCTCGGTAACGTCGAAGGCTACGTGAACAAGGTGCGCGGCCGTGCCCGCGACTTCCCGGGGGCCCCGATCCTGTCGAAGGTCACTAACGCCATGAACGCCTCGAACATGTCGCTGCTCTCCGCTAAGTCCGCCGCCTTGGCCGGCGACACCGCCAAGGCCGAGTCCTCCCTCGAGCGCGCTGCCAAGATCTGGCCGCAGAATCCTGGTGTGAAGGATTTCGCCACGCAGGTGGTGAGCCGTCAGGACACCCTCGCCCAGATGGTGCCCCAATTTGACCGCATGTTCACCGATGCGAAATGGAGAGACATCTATAACAACAAGGTTCCGTTCGGTCTGGCCCTCGCCCAGGACAAGGAGCGTTCGGCGAAGCTCCTCAAGGTCATCGCCCGTATCGGCGAACTCGATTTCAAGATTCAGAAAGCCACCGTATTGTTGAACGAGAACAACCCGTATATCGCATGGGATGTCATCGTTGATGCCTATAAGACCGAGTCGGATGACCTGGTGCTCGCAAAGACGCGCGCGGACGTGTCCTCTAAGGTCGGCGCTTATTCTGGCCTTATCGAGAATGCTGAAAAGCTCGAGAAAGACGGCGCCGAAGCTGCCGCGCTCACTTCCTGGATGGCGGCGCAGGATCTTAACCCGCTGTCGGCTGTTTGCGGCGCCGCGGTCAAGCGTCTGGCGAAGTCCGTCGCCGAAAGCGCCGTGATCCGCTCGACGGGTTCCGTGCCCGCTCCGCCGCCCGCCGCCGGCGACGACGTGCCGGTGCCGCCGAAGAAGTAAGCCTTACCAGAGGCTGACCGGATTATCCTCCAGAGGGTCGACCACCGTGATGCGGAGGTCGGTCTTCTGGTCGCGCACCTCGTTCATCAGGGCGTCAACGATGACGGTCCGGTTACACTCTTTGCTGAGATGGCCGAGGTAGAGCTCCGTCGTCTGCCATTCGCGCAGGCCGAGCAGGAGGTCTTTTGTCTGGACGTTCGAGAGGTGGCCGAAGTTGCCGCGGATGCGCTGCTTGAGTGAAGCTGGGCGCTTGGAGAGGTCGAGCATCTCGTCATCGTAGTTCGCCTCCAGTACGAGGATGTCGGCTAGCGAGACGTGGTGCTTCACGACGGAGGTGGCGTGTCCGAGGTCGGTCAGCCAGGTCAGGCGCTTGGCAGGGCGCGCGTCTTCGGCGGGCAGATCGAAGGCGAAGCCGACCGGATCCGCGGCGTCATGGGGGATCGGAATCGAGGTGACCTGCAGCCCGCGGAATTCGAAGGTCGTGCCGGTCTCGAACAGCTGCCAGTCAGGTTGTGATTTGAGCGAGTCCTTGATGCGGCGCGCGGTCTCGCGGTTGGCGAAGACCTTCAGTGAGGGGTTCTGACGGAGTAGGGCGGGGAGGCCGATGCAGTGGTCCGAGTGTTCGTGGGTAATGAAGACGGCGTCGAGGGCGCGCGCCTCTATGCCGAGCTTCTGTAGCGAAGCCTCAAGGCGGGGGCCTTGGAAGCCTGCGTCCAGCATTACGCGCACGCCGCCCGCTTCCAGCAGGGAGCAGTTGCCGGAGCTGCTCGTGCCGAGGATGTGGAAGGCGAAGGCCATGCGGAAGCCGATGCAACCCCGTCACGGTGTCTCCTTCAAGCCGCCATTCACCCTTTTCCGCTTGAGGGCGAGGGCGACCGGAGGGAAGGTAGGTCATCCCGCCATGCCTTCCCTCCCTCGCGTCATCAGCATCATCATGGGGGGCGGTCGTGGCTCCCGCCTCTATCCCCTGACCAAGGACCGCTGCAAGCCGGCCGTGCCGCTCGCCAGCAACTACCGCTTGGTCGATATCCCGATCAGCAACTGCCTTAACTCTGGCTTCAACCAGATCTTCGTCCTGACCCAGTTCAACACCGCTTCGCTCCATAAGCACATCCAGCAGACGTATAAGTTCGACGGCTTCGGTCGCGGCTTCGTCGACATCCTCGCTGCCGAGCAGACCGGCGACAAGGAATCCTGGTATCAGGGTACGGCCGACGCGGTCCGCCAGAACCTCCACCATTACAACCTGAAGGACGAGGACCTGGTGCTGATCCTTTCCGGCGACCAACTCTACCGCCTCGATTTCGACGAGCTTGCCCGCCAGCACATGGAGAATGCCGCCGACGTCACGATTGCCGCCAAGGCGATGCCGTCTGATCAGGTCAGCGCCCTCGGCGTCATGCGCGTCAACGCCGACCTGCGTATCGTGGAGTTCGTCGAGAAGCCCAAGGACCCCGCCGTCATCTCTTCCCTCGTCCTCGGTGGCAACGCCCGGGCGCGCCTGTCCGACAAGTCCGACAAGCCTTACTGCCTGGCTTCGATGGGCATCTACCTGTTCTCCGGTAAGGTTATGCGCGAGGCGCTGGCCGACCCGGCGCAGACTGACTTCGGTAAGGAAGTCATCCCGGGCTTGCTGGCATCGAAGCGCATGATGGCCTACGTCTTCGACGGTTACTGGGAAGATATCGGCACCGTGGGTTCCTTCTGGGAGTGCAATCTCACCCTCACCGACCCGGTGCCTCCGTTCGATTTCTTCGACGGCCAGAACCCAGTCTACACCCATTCCCGCTACCTGCCTCCAGCTAAGCTTAATGGCGCCCGTTCACGTCGCGTGCTGATGGCCGACGGTGCCATCGTCGACGATTCCGAGCTCGATCGCTGCGTCATCGGCGTCCGTTCCGTGATCCGCACCGGCTCCCGTCTTGAGAACGTGGTCATGATGGGCGCCGACGCCTTTGAGCGTCCGCACGACCTCGCCAAGAACCACTCCCTCGGTCGACCGGACGTCGGCGTCGGCCCGAATTGCCTGATCCGCAACGCGATCATCGACAAGAACGCGCGCATCGGCGCCGGTTGTCGCCTCGCCCCCACTGGCCTGCCCGAGAAGTGGGAGACCGACGCCTTGTTCGTTCGTGACGGCGTGATCGTCGTCAAGAAGGGCGCCATCGTTCCGCCTGGAACGATCGTCGGGGAATGAAGACCTACGCCCGGACCTACTGGTTTACTTGGGCGTTCCTCGTGGTCGCCGCCGCCCTGACGGGCGTGGCTTCGTTGAAGGACGCCTTCTTCGGCGGTTTGTTCGCGGCGTTGCTCTCAGCCTTACTTACCCGCGTCTACGATCGTAGTGGCCCGCGTTATGCGCCGCTCATCGGGGCGACGGCTGGCACGCTCTGGGTGGTCGCGATGTTTTTCCGGATTCGCTGGTTCGGGTACGCCGACGACTTCGAGATGGCCCAATGGACGCTGGGCACGGATATCTCGGTGCATGCCGCCGGTTTCGCCGGCGCGGCCCTGATGACGGCGTTACTGGCCCGGTATGACTTTCCGAAAGCCCTGGGCGGCGGCTTGCTGCTTGCCGCGGCCATGACGGTCGTGCCCTACGGCGTGATTGCTTGGATCGACCATCGCGTGGCTGGACCGGTCGAATTGGTGGTGCTGGTTTCGGCGGAGGCGGCGGCTGATGAAGGACCGATCCGTCGGGTCGGCACGGTGCAGGCGAACCTGACGCCCGCCGAGATTCTATTCCTGAAAGAGCGCATGCTCGTCGTTGAGGGGCCGGGCGGCACCGAGGCGGTCGATGAGCAGGGGCGACGTTATTGGCCGCTGGTCCGTCGCCGGCTTGTCTACGCCGGGAATCCCGGCGGACCGGTCCGCACTGTCCTGATTATTTTGCCTCCGGGCCTGACCACGGCCGAGACCTGGAGCGTGCCGGTGCACCAAGACCCGAAGGGCCTCGCGCTCGTCACCCTTGGCGCCCGGAAGGACTTCAAGTTCTCGGGGGGAACAGTCAGCCAAGCGGTGCGCCTCGACCTATCACTGACAGTCAAAGCAAAGGATGAGGTGGTGACCTACCAAAACCTGCAGGTCGAAACCTTCCGCAAGTCTCCGGTCGGAGATCTCTATAAGAGCGTGCGAACCCAGGGCATCGCGGCGGCATTCCCGACGAGCTTAGTCGACCCCAAGCCGCCGGCTAAGTCGGAAGAGAAGCCCAAGCCGCGGCGGCCGAACTTCGGCAACGTCCCCGCGGCCAAGTAGGCGCCGTCAGGTCGTCGAGCTCAGGAAGTCGCGGTGCAGCCCCGCGTAGGCGCCGTGCAAGGCGAGAAGCTGCTCGTGCGTGCCCCGTTCGACGATGCGGCCTTCGTCGAGGACGATGACGCAGTCGGCCCGGCGGATCGTGCTGAGGCGGTGAGCGACCACGAAGCTCGTGCGGCCCTTCATGAGGCGAGCGAGGGCGACCTGCAGCCTGGCTTCAGTGAGCGTATCGACCGCGCTGGTGGCTTCGTCGAGCACGAGGATACGCGGATTGGCTAGCAGGGCCCGCGCGAAGGCGACGAGCTGCTGCTGGCCCATCGAGAGGCCGCGGCCCTTTTCGGAGCAGGGCGTGTGGATGCCGGCCGGGAGGTCTTCGATCAGATCGAGGCAGTCGAGGTCACGGAAGGCCTGCCGGATCTCCTCGTCGGTCGCGTCGGGGCGGGCCGATTTCACGTTCTCGGCAATCGTGCCCGCAAAGAGGAAGTTCTGCTGGAAGACGAAGCCCATCTGGCGACGCAAGGTCTCCTGGCGGACGTCGGCGAGGTCATGGCCGTCGACCAGCACCTGACCGCTGAGCGGCAACTGGAACTTCGCCAGCAAGCCGATGATGGTGGATTTGCCTGAGCCCGTGTGTCCCACGAGCGCGATGACCTGTCCCGGCTGCGCGACGAAAGAGATGCCATGCAGCACGGGGCGGTCTTGGATGTAGGCGAACTGGATATCGCGGAACTCCACGTGGCCTTTGAGCGGCGGGCATTCTGTAGCGGTCGGCTTGTCGGTCCAAGCCGGCGGGGTGTCGAGCAGGCGGAAGTAGCGTTCGGCGCCGGCCATCGCGAGCGTGGCTTCGGAGAGCTGCGTGCCGATGATCGTGATCGGCGAGAAGAAGAGGTCGGCCAGGAAGAAGAAGGTCACGAGATCGCCGAGACCCGTGCCGGTGCCGGAGAGCGCCGCCCAGCCCCCGACGCCGATGAGCGCGGCCATGAAGCCTTGGGCGTTGAGTTCGAGTAGCGGCAGGTAGAGCGCCGTGAGGCTGGCGGTCTTCACCACGTTGCCGGCGAGGCTGCGGACGAGCCGGGTGAAGATGCCGGCGTTGGTGTCCTCGCGAGCGAAGCCCTGCGTCACGCGGATGCCCTGGACCGTCTCGGCCAGCGCGGAGGTCACGCGGGAGAAGGTCTCCTGCTGGACGCGCGAGGCGTGCAGGATCTTGCCGCGGAAGAAGCCGTGGACGAGCAGGAGGCAGGGGACGATGGCCAGCAGGACGAGGAACAGCCGCGGGTTGGCGAGCAGCATAAGCGCGGCCGCGCAGGTCATCTGCCCTAGCGAGACGAAGGTAATGAAGAAGTTGTTCTGGATCCCGTTACGCATCGCCTCGATGTCCGAGATCATGCGGCTGATCAGGCTACCATGCCGACGGGCGTGGAAGAACGAGAGCGGCTGCGTGAGCAAATGGGCCATCAGGCGGTCGCGCAGGTCGCGGAGGACGTTCTCGCCGATCTGGTGGGCGAGGCGGATGCGCCAGTAGAGCGCGACGTCTGCGACAATGAAGAAAGCCGTGAACAGGGCGAGCGCGCGGAAGGTCGCCGGGCCGTCGCCGGTCGCCACGGGCCCCTTGATGATATATCCGACGAGCCAGGCGAGGCCGGGCAGCGCCATCGCGCGGAAGACGCAGAGGCAAAGCAGGGTATTGCGTTGCAGACGATGCGGGCCGGTAAAGGCCAACAGGCGGGCGATGGTCGACCAGCGCAGGGGTAGGCGATCAGGCTCTTCTTCGTCGGGGCGGATGCGGCGGACCGCGATCTCGAGGCGGTCTTTGCTCATGCGGGGGCTCCTTCCGATTGGACGAGGATGGCGCGACGATAATGGCCGTCCTCGGCCATCAGCTGCTCGTGGGCACCTCTCTGCACGAGCTTCCCGTGCTCGAGG
>CAINSX010000037.1 GCA_903853185.1 uncultured Opitutia bacterium | reverse complement strand
GACGCCAAGCATGTTGACGACGTCCTTGTCCGGCTCGTAGGCGGTGCGGCAAGTCTTGCACACGCGACGGAGGAGACGCTGGGCGAGCACGCCTTCGAGGGAGGCCGAGATGAGGAAGGGCTCCAGGCCCATGTCGATGAGTCGAGTCACGGCGCCAGGAGCGTCGTTGGTGTGGAGCGTGGAAAGCACGACGTGGCCGGTAAGCGACGCCTGCACGGCGATCTGCGCGGTCTCGAGATCTCGGATTTCACCGACCATGATGGTATCCGGATCCTGTCGGAGGAACGAGCGGAGCGCGGCAGCGAAGGTCAGCCCGACCTGATGGTTGATGGGCACCTGCATGATGCCTTCGACTTCGTATTCGACGGGGTCCTCGGCGGTCAGAATCTTGACGTCTTCGGTGTTCACCTCGCGGAGCGCCGAGTAGAGCGTGGTCGTCTTGCCCGAACCAGTCGGTCCGGTGACGATGAAGATACCGTTCGGACGACCCACCATCGCGCGGATGCCTTCTTTGATATCGTCGTGCATCGAGAGAGCCTCGAGGCTCAAGTTGACGACAGTCTTGTCCAAGATTCGAAGCACCACGGACTCACCGAACTGGGTCGGCAGGGTCGATACGCGCAAGTCGATCTGGCGGCCGCTGATGGTGGTCTTAATGCGTCCGTCCTGCGGTACGCGACGCTCGGCGATGTTAAGCGAAGAGAGAACCTTGACGCGGGCGATGACGGCTGAGGCCAGGTTCTTGGGCGGAGGCGCCATTTCGTACAACGAGCCGTCGATGCGGAGGCGGATACGGAACTCGTGCTCGAAAGGTTCGAAGTGAATGTCGGACGCCTTGGCCTTGACGCCTTCCTGGAGGACGAGGTCGACGAAGCGGATGATCGGCGCCTGGCTGGCCTGCTTGGTGACGTCCTCATCGGTAACGGCGGCGGTGTCAACATCGCCGAACTCGCCGAGCAAGTCTTCCAGCGAGGAGGAAGTGGCTTCGCCGTAGACGCGCGTGACGGCGGCTTCGACCTGCGAAGGGTCAGCGACGGCGAGCTCGATATCCTTCTGCAGGATGAAACTCAGCTCATTGACGACCGACGAATTGAAGGGGTCCTTGGCGAGCAACGTCAGCTTCCCGGCTTCATCGGCGACGGGTAGCACGACGTACTTATGGGCCTGCGGAGCCTTGAGCAGCTTGGTCAAGGCTTCGCCTGGGTCGGTGGGCACGACGGAGTAGAACTGGACCTGAAGGTGGTCGGCGATGGCCTGCAGGATGGTCGGACGGTCGGCTAGGCCGGCATCCACCAGACTGTCGCTGAAAGACTTGCCGGTGGTCGCATGAGATTCCCAGATCTCCTCGGCCTGGGCAGGCGTCACGAGGCCAGCCTCGAGGGCGATATCGCGGATCACGTCACTATGGTCGTCGAACATGGGAATGGAGGGGGAAAGGGATTGGGTGGGGGTTTAGCGTGCCGCAGCCCCGCCGCGCATACGCTCACGCATGGCCTCGGGGTTCTGGCAGTAATTAAAGACTTCCTCCTCGGACACGGTGCCTTGGAAGAAAAGGGCGAGCAAGTCACTATCGAGGGTGCGCATGCCGCGAGCGGCGCCGGTCTCAATATCGCTGAGCAGCTGGTAGGTCTTTCCTTCGCGGATCTTGGCGCCGACGGCGTCCGTGCGCACCATAATCTCGAAAGCCGCAACGCGCTTGTCGTCGGTCGTGTGCAGTAGGCACTGCGAGATGACGGCGCTAAGAGAGGTGGAAAGCTGGGCGCGAATCTGGTCGCGAGCGGTCGCCGGAAACGCATCAATAATGCGGTCGATCGTGCGCGTGGCACCAGAGGTATGAAGCGTGCCGAGGACAAGGTGGCCGGTCTCCGCGGCGGTGACAGCTGCCTCGATGGTCTCGAGGTC
>CAINSX010000036.1 GCA_903853185.1 uncultured Opitutia bacterium | reverse complement strand
TGGATTTAGGTGGGCGGTACGTTGCCACGGCTCGGACGAGGCCGGTCGGGTCGCACCTCCCGTATATTATGTTCGTAGGGAAGGGAGGCTGCCGCGGGTGTCGAACACTGCAGGGGAGTGTCACTATGACGAAAACCTCGCCGAAAAGCAAGCCGGGGAGAGAAGAGGAGTGATTTCCCTGAGTCATCGGCTAGAACCGCCTCATGCGATACCCCTGCGCCATCCTGCTCCTTTGCCTCGGCCTGACCGGCTGCCAGCAATACCAAGCCCGCCCCGAGATCGTCCCGGCTGCTTACGTCGGCTTGCAGGCGCCAAAGACGGCGACCCTCCTGCTTCAGAAGGACGATCGCCTCGCCATCTGTGGCGACTCCATCACCGAGCAGAAGATGTACAGCGTCCTGATGGAAGCATACATCGTCGCGGCCCGCTCTGATCTCCATGTCACCGTCCGCCAGTATGGTTGGAGCGGCGAGCAGGCCGGCGGTTTCCTCAAGCGCATGGATAACGACGTCCTCCGCTTCAAGCCGACCATCGCTACGACCTGTTACGGTATGAACGACTTCCGCTACGTCCCGAAAGATGAGGCGATCGCCGCAACCTTCCGCCAGAACCAGACCGCCGTCGTCCGTAAGTTCAAGGAGGCCGGAGCGCGCGTTGTTCTCGGTTCATCCGGCACGATCCATTCCGTGCCGCCGTGGGTGAAGTCGGCCAAGGGCACCTGGGAGACCCTCAACCTCGCGCTCCTGAACTTCCGTAATATCGATATCGAGGTCGCTCAGGCCGAGCAGGTCGCCTTCGCCGATGTCTATTGGCCGATGCTCGTCAAAGGCTACGAATCCCGTGCCAAGTATGGCGAAGGCTTCAAGCTCGAGGGTAACGATGGCGTGCACCCCGGTTGGGCTGGCCACGTCATGATGGCGACCGCTTACCTCGAAGGCCTCGGCCTGCGCGGTGATGTCGGCCAGATCAACGTCGACCTCGTCGCCGGAAAGGCGACGGCCCGCGAGGGCCAGCGCGTCGTCAAGTTCGAGAACGGCATCGTCTCTCTCCGCAGCTTCCGGATTCCCTTCTCCTTCGAGCCTGGTGATGTCACCAAGGATAATACCATCGCTGCCGGCGTGGAATTGGCCGACTTCCAGAAGAAGCTGAACCGACTGACCCTCAAGGTGGCTGGCGCCAAGACCGCGCAGGTCAAGGTCACCTGGGGCGAGGCTTCCAAGGTCTTCACCACCGAGCAGCTAGCCAAGGGGGTGAACCTCGCGGCCGAGTTCCCGCAGAACCCGACCTCGCCGGCGTTCGCCAAGATCTGGAAAGCTGTGGCCGAGAAGCAGGCTTACGAGACCAAGCAGATCAAGACGCTCTTCCGCAGCAAGGAAGCCAAGGCGGATATGGAAGCCGTCGCGAAGAGCTCGCAGGTCGAGTTCGACCGTCTGGCTGACGCGCTAAAGGCCGTCATCAAGCCCGTCGATTCGACGATCAAGGTCGAAGAGGTGCGCTAAGCGGACTCCGCCAATGAAACGGGCCGCACTTTCGTGCGGCCCGGGCTATGGCTAGCCAACAACGATTGATTATTCGGCCGTGACGTTCTCGGCGACACCGACGCCGAGGGTCATACCGCCGACGACCTGGACCTTCTCCATGATGATCTTCTGGATTTCCTCCAGGACCTTCGGGTTCTTGATGAGGTAGTCCTTGGCGGCTTCGCGGCCCTGGCCGATGAGCTGGCCGTTATAGGCGATCCAAGCGCCCTTCTTCTCGAGGATCTTGTGTTCGATACCGAGGTCGAGGACGGAGCCGGAGCGGGAGATGCCTTCGGTGTACATGATGTCGAACTCACACTCCGTGAAGGGAGGGGCGACCTTGTTCTTCACGACCTTCACCTTGGTGCGGTTGCCGATGACCTTGCCGGAAGGCTCCTTGATCTGGCCGATACGACGGATGTCGATGCGGACGGAGGAGAAGAACTTCAGGGCGCGGCCGCCGGGGGTGGTTTCGGGGCTGCCGAACATCACGCCGATCTTCTCACGAATCTGATTCGTGAAGATACAGATGCAGTTGGTGCGGCTGATGGCGGCCGTCAGGCGGCGCATGGCCTGGCTCATCATACGAGCCTGGACGCCGACGGTTGCGTCGCCCATCTGGCCGTCGAGTTCCTGCTTGGAGACGAGGGCGGCGACGGAGTCGATGACAACCACGTCAACGGCGCCGGAGCGGATGAGGGTTTCGACGATATTGAGGGCGTCTTCGCCGGATTCGGGCTGGGAAACCAGGAGGTTGTCCAGGTCGACGCCGACCACCTTGGAGTAGCGAGGGTCGAGGGCGTGTTCGACGTCGACGAAGACGGCGTTGCCGCCCTGGCGCTGGATCTCGGCGATGATGGAGAGACAGAGGGTCGTCTTACCGGAGGATTCCGGGCCGAAGATCTCGACGATACGGCCGCGGGGGAGGCCGCCGACGCCCAAGGCAAGGTCGATGGCGACCGAGCCAGTGGAGACGGACGAGACCTGCATCTTGGTCGCGTCTCCCATGCGCATCAGGGTGCCGTCGCCATACTGCTTGTTGATGGCGGAGAGAGCCAGATCGAGGGTCTTCTTCTCGGCTGC
>CAINSX010000035.1 GCA_903853185.1 uncultured Opitutia bacterium | reverse complement strand
CGTTTCCGTCCGCTGGTGATGACCTCGATGGCCTTCGTGCTCGGGGTGGTCCCGCTCGTCATCGCCGCCGGCGCCGGCGCGGGTGCCCGTCGCTCGATGGGTACGGGCGTGTTCGGTGGCATGCTCTTCGACACCTTCGTGGCCACGCTCTTCATCCCTCTCTTCTTCAAAGTCCTCACCGGCGACCGCAAGGAGCCCCGCGCATGAGCAAGACCCTGCTTTCCGGCCTCGCGGCCGCCTGCCTGCTCACTGCTTGCGCGGTGGGTCCGGATTACGAACGCCCCGTGCTGCCCTCCTCCGTCGCTTTCCCGGAAGGGAAGGGAGGTCGCGCGAGCATCGCTGCTGACTGGTGGTCTAGTCTGGGCGATGCCCGTCTGTCCCAGCTCGTCGAGCAGGCGCTTAAGAATAATACCGACATCCGCGTCGCGGCGGGTCGCGTCGAGGAGGCTTCGGCCGGACTCGCCGACGTCGCCGGCGCGCAGTTGCCGGCGATTACCGGTGGCGGCAGTGCCACGCGTAACGTGGTCAGTAACGACGCCTATACCTCGATCTCGTCTTTCGGCCGGACGCGTAATGATTACACCGCGGGTCTTTCCACGACCTTTGAACTCGATTTCTGGGGCAAGCTGCGTCGTGCGAGCGAAGCCGCCCGGGCCCAGCTGCTGAGCGCCGACGAGGCTCGTCTTCAGGTCGAGCTCGGCGTCGTCTCCTCCGTCGTGAAGGCCTACGCCTTGGTTCGTTCGGCTGACGTTCAGCAGGCTTCCGCGCAGGAACTCCTCGCTGTCCGCGACGAAGAACTGCGCATCGTCCAACAGCGCACCCAGGTGGGCGCCGCCGGCGCCAATGAAATCGCCCAGGCCGAAGTCGTCCGCTCTGCCGCGGTGTCCGCGCTATCCGACGCCCGTCGTGCGCGTGCGCAGGCCGAGCATCTCCTCGGCTTCCTCGTCGGCACGCCTGACCTCGTGCTGAAGGCTCAGGCCATCGCGCAGGGCGCCACGCCGCCTCCGCCAGCCACGGGCTTGCCGGCCGACCTGCTGCGTCGTCGACCTGACGTCGTCGCGGCCGAGCAGGCGCTCATCGCGGCCAATGCGCGCATCGGCTACGCCAAGGCCGCCTACTTCCCGACCTTCTCGCTCACCGGCGCGGTCGGGGCGGAGAGCAAAGAGTTCTCTTCCGTTTTTGGCCAAGGCAATGGCACGTCCTTGCTGGGACTGAACATGAGCGTGCCGATTCTCGATTTCGGCCGTACTGCCGCCAAGGTGGATCTCGCCATCGCCGCCCAGCATCAGGCCGCCGCGGCCTATGAGAAGGCCGTCCTGACGGCTTTCCGCGAGGTGCGTGACGCCTTGTCGGACGTCCGTGAGACCATGGCATCGGCGCAGGCCGCCGCCCGTCGTGAGAAGGCCGCTCGTGAGGCTTTCCGTATTGCCCAGGAGCGCCGCAAGCAGGGTCAACTCGATCCCATGGAGTTTCTTGCCGCCCGCCGTTTGCTGGCCGAATCGCAGGTCGCCGTCTCCCGGGTCCGTCTGGATCGCCTTGGTGCGCAGGTCGACCTCGTGAAGGCGCTCGGTGGCGCCCGCCCCGACGTCGTTCCGGTCAAGTAGCCCTTCGGCTGGGGTTGCCAACCTCGCCGGGTTGCGGTGAGGTGGGGCATGCCCGCCCAGCCTGATCTCTGGTCCGAACTCGCCGCTGCGGTGGCGGCGGACCGTTTCCTGGTGGCCGGCACGCTCGTGTTCTTCGCGGCCGTTGCGCACGCCTTCCTCTGCCCGTCGATTGCGCGGCTCGCGCATCGCGCCGAGAAGACGGGCGGACTCAAGGGGGCGGCGTTGCATCTCCTCGGCGAGGTCGAGGCCGTGTTCGGTCTCTGGGCGATCGTGCTCTTTCTCCTGATGGTCTGTTGGCCGGGTAAGGGTTGGGATTTCGCGGCGCGCTATGTCGAGACCGGAGAATACGTCGCCACCGGGAGCGGTGGCCCTTCGAAATTCATCGAGCCCCTTTTCGTCTTCGTCATCATGGTCATGGCCGCGTCGAAGCCCGTCATGGCCTTGGCGTCGGGATTGCTCGGAGGTGTCGGGCGGATCTTCGGCGGTTCCGCGACCGCGCATTGGTTCGTGGTGCTCACGCTTGCGCCGTTGCTGGGGTCGCTGATCACCGAACCCGCGGCGATGACAATCGGGGCGATGTTACTTTCGGCCCAATTCTACAGGCTGAAACCTTCCGAGTCGTTGCGGTACGCCACGCTCGCGCTGCTCTTCGTCAACGTCTCCGTCGGCGGTTCCCTGACGCATTTCGCCGCGCCGCCTGTCGTGATGGTCGCCGCCAAATGGGGGTGGGGCCTGAAGGACGTCTTCGCGCATTTCGGTCTCGCCGCGATTGTCTCGATCCTCCTTTCCAACCTCACGTATCTACTCTGGTTCCGGCGCGAGCTCGCAACGTTGGAAGGCGTCGCGGAGGAATCGGCCGCCGCGCCGCCCATGCCGGTCTGGGTCGTCGTCTTCCCTCTCGCTTGCATGGTCTGCACGGTCCTCATGTTGACCGAGCATCGGCCCGTCCTCATGATGGGAGGGTTTCTGGTCTTCTTGGCGTTCACCGCGGCGACCTCTCGCTGGCAGCCTGCGCCCGCGTTGCGCGGTCCCGCCCTGGTCGGCTTCTTTCTTGCCGGGCTCGTGGTACTCGGAGGTGTTCAGGGTTGGTGGATCTCGCCGGTCCTCGGCCGGATGGGGGAGGGGGCTTTGCTGGCTGCCTCGACCGTCCTGACCGCTTTCAATGACAACGCCGCCGTGACCTACTTGGCTTCGCAAGTGCCGGCCTTCTCGGCGGCTGGCCCGGAGGCGGAGGCCTTGCGACATGCCGTTTTGGCCGGGGCTTTGGCGGGGGGTGGTCTGACCGTCATCGCCAACGCCCCGAATCCAGCCGGCCAGTCGATCCTTGCTCCTTGGTTTACCGAGGGGGTTTCGGCTTGGCGGCTATTCCTTTGGGCTTTGGCTCCCACCGGTCTGGCTCTAGGGTGCTTCATTTGGCTCAAGTGACGTTTGGAAGGCGAAAGAGGGCGGTTTTTGACTGTTCAACCGAGGGGAGGGGCTCGTAGAATGGTCTCTCCCTAATCCCACCCCGATTTTCCATGACTCCTCGTCGTCGCGCCGGTTTCACCCTGATCGAACTCCTCACGGTCATTGCCATCATTGGCATCCTGTCGGCCGCCTTGTTCCCGGCGATCCGCGGGGTCCGTAAGAAGGCTCAGCAGTCGTCCGCCACGACCGCGTTCACCCAGTGGGCCGGGGGTATCACTCGCTACAAGCAGGTCTATGGTTTCTATCCCAATATCGGCGCCGCCTACGATTCGTCCAAAGACAGCATCCATCAGCTCGAGGACCCCGCCACCAATCTGAAGTTTGTCAAAGCCCTTTCGGGTCGTTTGCCGACCGGCACCTCCCTTGCGACCGCCGACCGCAAATCCCTCAATAAGAACGGCGAGGAATTCTGCTCCTTCGGTAAGGATGATTTTGAAGACCCGGCGAATCTGACCGACACCAGCATGCTCGTGGACCGCTTTAGTAACCGCAATATCCGTATCATCCTCGATACGGATAATAACACGAACATCCGCAATATCGTCGCTCCCAGGGGCGCCGATTCCATGCCGGAAGATATCCGTGCCGTCGCAGGCACCAGCGGTATCCCGGCTCGCGTCATCATTTACACCACGGATCTCCAGGGAGACTTCTCCAGTTTCGAAGGCAGCATCGATCCCGGCGATTTCGCTCAGGTCCTCGCCATCCAATAATGACTGTCCGTTCCATCGCCCGCAAGGGCTTCACGCTGGTTGAGCTGCTGGTCGTCATCACGATCATTCTGCTCATCTCCTCGCTGTTCCTCGGCCTCTCGCCTGGTGACGGTGGCGGCCTGCCCGCTGGTCAGCGCTTCATCGCTTCGTCCATCCGTACCGTGCGTGCGATGGCGCTCATGAACCGTGGCCCCGGCACGACCGGTGTGACCTACGCCAATCGCTATCGACTGCTCATCCTGAACGATCCTGACGACGAGGCGAACCACCTCCGCCAGTTCGTCATCGCCGTGGGCGGCGTCAGTTCTGCGGACCTGAAGGGCCTAGATCCTGCGACCATCACCAATACCTCTATCACGCCTTACCAGTGGTTCTCCCCTGAGCCCGCCCAGTTGCTGCCGACTGGCGTGGCCTTCGTGCCGCCTTCTGGCGACACCGCGACCACGCTTTCGATCACCCTCGCCGCCAATACCCGTCGAAGCATCATCGGTCCGCTCGCGGACAGCGCCACGACCAATGCGAAGGACTCTCCGGTGAGTACGCCGCCGTGGATGCTCTACGCCCCTACCAGTCAGCCCATGACCCTCACCGCCATGACCGCGGATTTCAATCCTAAGAAGTGGTTCTACGTCGAGCTGCAGGGGACCGGCGCCTCCAATCACCTCGGACGCGTGCTGCTCGTCCTCGCCAAGGGGGTGGTGCGGAATACTGGAAGCGGCAAGGCCGTGATCGATATCTCTTCAGAGAACCAGTTCGCTGCTCTTTCCCTTCGCCCTAACGGTGACGTCACGATGACCCTCGACGCCGACGAAATGGACAAGGCCAAATAATTCTTTCCCGATGCACCCTCCCCGCAACCCATCGTCCGTCCGTCCAGGCTTCTCGCTGGTCGAGGTGACGCTCGCCATCGGCATTGTCGGCGTCGCGATCCTCTCCCTGGTCGGTATCCTCGGCTCCACCTTCCAGCAGGTTGACGAGATCATGCAGACCAACCGAGCGCTTGCAGGCGTCGGTCGTCTCATCGGAGCTTTGGATAATCCTCGCTCGATCGTCTATCTCGATTCGACCAATCAGGCCGACCTCAATAACCCCAAGTACCTCGTTAAGGAAACCTCAGGCACCCTGAACCTTGATGGCGGCAACTCCACCGCGGCGAACTTCGATGTCGCCTATCGTCTGCTGGCCGCAGCCAAGGATAACGGCGCTAACGCCGTCTGGCTCTACGTATACGAGCGTAAGATTGTTCGGTTGGAGGACGACAAGGATGCTGCCGGGGCCTATAAACTATCCTCGAATCCTTCGGTGATGGAAGTGGCCTATTGCTCCGGCAACAACCTCACTGTGGACGCATCCGCAGGTCGCAACATCATCGGCACCCCGATGCGCGTGCGCCTTTCCCTCTCGAAACTATTGGTCGGACAGCGTGCTTCGATCAACGCATCGACCTTCGAGCCAGATACCGCCAAGGTGCCGGCTCCCCCTTGGGCGACATCTCCCGTCCCGGCCCAGCCTGCTAGCTTCGCCTTGGCCTACCTGCCCGTCGTGGCAGAATTTTTCGCGCACGACTATTCGCCCTACTCGTCCTTCAAGGACCGCGAGGGCCAGCCTCTTTTGGTCCAGAACATCATTCTTAGCCGATGAGCACCCTCTTCCGCCCAGTTCGCGCAGGATTCACCTTGCTCGAGGTGATGGTCTCCACGGCCATCATGGTCGTCATTGTCCTGACCGTCGTCACGATTGCCTCGGACACCTTGCGTGTCTATGATCGAGCGGTCGCGGACCTTTCCACTCAGTCTGAATCTCGCGGCGCATTGGATGCCCTCGAAAACGACATCTCCACTGCTGCGATTCGTGCCGACGGCCATTGTTGGATGGAGGTCGTGGTGCCGGGCAAGACGCCAGCGGGAGTCGTCGGCGTTCCGGGAGTCGTGGGCAACCTTCAGGCCGTCGACCACCCGATCTTGATGCTCTTCGCGGCTCCGCCCGACCGTCCCCGCTGGACGCCTGGCGCCAGCCGCACCGCTCTTCGGGGAGATGTGTGCGCGATCGCCTATCGTATCGGCCAACGCTCTCCTTTTGATGCGCCCGGCGATACCATCCAGCAGGTTTACGGCGTCTACAGGACCATCATCGATTCTGAAAACACGTTTACGTCTGGTACCAATCCAGATACGGCAGCACTCCCGACAATCTTGAATTCATCCCTGGCCGCCCCGAAGTACCCATGGGATTACTGGAGCGGCTCGCGCCAGTTCATCAACTACTCCAAGTCACCTGCCCCTGGGGTCGAGACACGCGCTTTGATTGACTCCAATATCGCCAGCACCACTCCATGTTGGACGATGGATGAGAACAACTTCATCGCTTCCAACGTCGTGGCGATGAATCTCGTCTTCTGGTGTTCTTCCTCCCTGCCGGCCACGGCCACCGCCCCGGCGTTAAAGGATCCGTGCGCGCGCATCCCTTCGCTGCTTCGTCCGGTAGTCTGCGTGGGCGCGAGCGGTGCCGATGATAAAGGTTCCGTGGCGGCTACCTCTGGCGGCTGGCTTGGCCTTTGGAAGACGGCGCCATCGAGCAACAGTCCTTCCGACCTGATTCTCCGTTATGCCCCTTTGGGAGCTCCGACGATTCCGACGCCGACGTCGACGGCCTTGGCTTCCGTTCACCCGTACGACTACTTCACCAGCCGCCTACGCGTCTTCTCTGACCGCATTTATCCGGATGACTATAAGCTCACACCCGGCTCTGGAGAAGGCCTGCCTTACCTGCCGTATTCGCTGAAGGCCGTTGAGGTCTCGATCACCGTCCTGACGCCCGAAGGCTCCAAGGAACTCCGTGGACTGCAGATGATCAATAACAGCCAGAAGGTGCCTGTGGCTGACTTCAAGCGCATCGTCTACATGTACGGACGCAACTACACACGTTACATCCGCGTGTTGTCGAGCGGTGGCTGAGCGGCCGGATATCCGACCAATAGAAAGGGGCGCCAATCGGCGCCCCTTTTTCTTTTCCTGGTCGCCGAGCTTACTCAGAGTAGACGCCCATCGCGCGGAACTTCGCGTAGCGCATCGCGATCAACTTCTCGGGCGAAGCCTTCGAGAGGTCGGCGAGCGAGTCGCGCAGCGTCTTGCGGATGGCCGAGCCGGTGGCGGCCGGATCTTCCTGGGCGCCGCCGAGCGGTTCCTTCACGACGCCGTCGACGACGCCGAGCTTAAGGAGGTTAGGGGCGTCGAGGCGCAGGGCTTCGGCGGCCTTCGGGGCGTGGGCGCGGTCCTTGAAGAGGATCGCGGCGCAGCCTTCGGGCGAGATGACGGAGTAGTAGGCGTTCTCGAGGATGTAGACCTTGTTCGAGACGGCGATGCCGAGGGCGCCGCCGGAACCGCCTTCGCCGATGACGAAGGTGATGATCGGTACGCCGAACTGGCTCATCTCGCGGAGGTTGACCGCGATGGCTTCCGCGACGTGACGCTCTTCGGAGCCGATGCCGGGGAAGGCGCCGGGGGTATCGACGAGGGTGATGATCGGAAGGCCGAAGGTGTGGGCCATCTTCATCAGGCGAAGGGCCTTGCGGTAGCCTTCGGGATTAGGGCACCCGAAGTTGCGGCGGAGGTTCTCCTTGGTGTCGCGGCCTTTCTGCTGGCCGAGCACCATGACCGGTCGGCCTTCGAAGAACGCCGTGCCGCCGACGATGGACTCGTCGTCCATGTAGAGACGGTCGCCATGCAGCTCCTGGAAGTCGTCGAACAACATCCCGATGTAGTCCAGGGAGTAGGGGCGGCGAGGGTGGCGGGCTAGCTGGACGCGCTGCCAGGGGTTCAGGTTGCCGTACACCTCGCGGCGGGTCTGCTCCATCTTGACCTCGAGGGACTTGACCTCCTTGGAGACGTCCATCCCGGCGGACTCGGAGGAGGCGCGGAGAGAGTTGATCTTGTCCTCGAGCTCCCGGAGGGGCTTTTCAAATTCGAGGGTGAAGCGGGCCTTGGGCGCGGACATGGGCCGTAAGTTGGACAATCGGGAAGGTCAGGGCAATGGAATTGGGGGTGGGTAGGGGGTGGGGTGAGGGGTGAAAATGGCTAAAATAGGGGATTTTAGCACTGGGTAGGGGTTGTCGATTCGGGTGGCAGGTGGCGGCCCCCAGGTGGCGGGTGGCTGGATCGACTGCCCCTCCCCCTACCCCTGAAAGGTT
>CAINSX010000034.1 GCA_903853185.1 uncultured Opitutia bacterium | reverse complement strand
CGAGCAGTTCTATTTCGCGCTCCATCACTTCACCGGCTCCAAGGAGCATAACGTCGCCATGCGCCACCGTGCGCTCGGCCGCGGGCTCAGCATGAGCGAGTGGGGCTTCAAGTCCGTCGACGAGAAGTCCGTCGCCCCTGGTGCTACGAGCGAGGAAGAGGTCTTCCGCGCGCTCGGCCTGCCGTGGATCCCGCCCGAACTCCGCGAAGGCAACGGCGAGATCGACGCCGCTGAAGCCGGCAAGTTGCCGAAGCTCGTCCAGTTCTCCGACCTGCGCGGCGTTTTCCATAATCATACCACGGAATCCGACGGCGACCACACGCTCGACCAGATGGCAGCCGCGGCGGAAGCCCACGGTTGGGAATACCTCGGCATCTCCGATCACTCGAAGTCCAGCTTCCAGGCCGGCGGGCTCGACGAGGCTCGCCTGGAGAAGCAGCTCGAGGATATCGCGAAGCTCAATGCCTCGAAGAAGTATCGCGTGCGCGTACTCTCCGGCAGCGAGGTCGACATCCTTAAGGACGGCACGCTCGACTTCTCCGACGACGTCCTCGCGCGCCTAGACTTCGTCGTGGCCTCGGTGCACAACCTCTTCACCTTGGATCGAGAGGCTCAGACGGCGCGCATCATCAAGGCCGTCGAGAGCGAACACGTCGACATGATCGGCCATCTCACCGGTCGCCTGCTCAACAAGCGCGAGCCCTACGATGTCGATATCGCCAAGGTCATCGATGCTGCCGCGGCCAACGACACGATCATCGAGCTCAACGCCAACCCGTGGCGCCTCGACCTCGACTGGCGCTGGTGGCGCCGCGCGGCCGAGAAGGGCGTGTTGTGCTCGATCAATCCGGACGCGCATGACGTCGATCAGCTGGCTTTCGCCGCCCATGGTGTACGCATCGCTCGTAAGGGCTGGCTGACGCCGGAGCAGGTGCTCAACACGCGTTCGTTGCCGGAAGTGCTGTCCTGGCTAGGTCGCTGAGCGCTCCTTACGGCTCGCCCTGAGGGCGCGGCCCGTCCTATCCTGCCACATGCTGCACGATAAGCGCCGTCTGCTCCTCATCGCCGGACCTTGCTCCCTCGAATCGGAGTCCAACTGCCGGACCGTCGCCACGGAGCTCAAGGCCTTGGCCGCCCGCCATCCGGAGCTGAACATCATCTTCAAAGGGTCATACGACAAGGCCAACCGCACCTCCCTCGGAGGCGACCGCGGCCCGGGCATGCAGGCTGGCCTCGATCTTCTCGCGATGGTGAAGAAGGACTACGGGTTCAACGTGCTCACCGATATCCACGGGCCGGAGCAGTGTGAAGTCGTCGGCAAGGTCGTCGACGTGCTGCAGATTCCCGCATTCATGTGCCGCCAGACCGACCTCCTCGTCGCGGCCGCCAAGACCGGCAAGGTCGTCAACGTGAAGAAGGGCCAGTTCCTTTCCCCGTTTGAGATGCGCTTCGTCGTCGATAAGCTCGAAGGCGCCAAGGCTGCCGAGATCTGGCAGACCGACCGCGGTACGACCTTTGGTTATCAGAACCTCGTCGTCGATATGCGCTCCTTCCCGATCATGGCCGGCTTCGGCCACCCGACGATCATGGACGCCACCCACGCGGTGCAGCTCCCTGGCGCCGCCGGCGGTTCTTCTGGTGGCCAGCGCGAATACGTCCCGGTCCTCGCCAAGGCGGCCCTGGCCGCGGGCGCCGACGGCCTCTTCATGGAGACGCACCCTGATCCGCAAAAGGCCATCTCCGACGGTCCTTCGCAGGTCCCTCTCTCGGAATTCCCGGCGCTCGTCGAATCCTGCCTGCGCGTCTGGAAAGCCGTCCGCGCCTAAGCGGTCAGCTTCGCGATCGCTTCCCGGTCGGGCTTGCCGCTGGCATTCGTCGGCATGCTCGGCACGAACACGTAGCGCCGAGGACGCGCCGCAGGCTCGAGTGTTTCGCAAGCTAGGCGTAGCGCCGCTTCCGCCGAAGCGGGACCGATGACGCAGGCCGTCACGACTTCGCCCCAGCGCGCGTCGGCCATGCCGAGCACGAGCGCTTCCTTGATGAGGCCGGTCGCGAGCAGCGCCTGTTCGACGCGTGCAGGGTCCACCTTCTCCCCGCCGGTGATGATCACGCGATCGGCCCGGCCGGAAATCTTCACGCTGCCATCAGCGGCGACGTCGCCGCGATCGCCGCTCTCCCACGGGCTTTCGAGCGGCGCGTCCGGCCATAGCCCGATGCCGAGTGCCGAAGTGGCGATCGTGACGACACCTTCGGCGGTCGTCGCGAAGGTCACGCCAGGCAGGGGAGTGCCGCGCACGGATTCGCCTGACCAGATTTTTTCCGGCGGACAGAGCGCGCAGGCCGCGGCGGTCTCCGTCGAGCCATAGGTGAGGAAGACGGGCAGGCGACGAGTACGGATTTCGGCGAGTAACGTTGCCGGCACGGACGAGCCGCCAAGCAGGATCACATCGAAGGTGCGCAACCAGGCTTCGCGCTCGGCGCGAGTGAGTAGACGCGATAGCTGCGCCGGGACTAAGGAGATGATCTTCGTGCCAGACGTAGGAAGGTCGACGGAGGGCAGGGCGGCGTTCTCGCCGAAGCGGCCGTCGATGACGAGATGGGTGCCACCCGTGACGCGTGCGCGGATCGCGGGCATGAAGCCGCTCACGTGCCAGGGCGGCGTGCACGTCACGCCGTGCAGGATCGGCGAGAGGCCGCGAGCGACGAGCGCGTCTCGCAGGCCGAGTGCCGCGGCCCGGAGGGTTTCACCAGAATGGATGACGAATTTCACTCTGCCGCCGGTGCCGCCGGTCGGGATCATCACGCGTCCACGCCAGTTCTTCGGCCAATCGCAGGTGCCAAGGCCACGTGGCTCGGGCGCGTTTCCTTTGATGATTGTGCCGCGGGGAATCTGGCGCGCGGCTTCGGCCAGATCATGCTCGGACCAGCGGGGGTTGCCCAGGAACACCGGCAAGCCGGCGTGATGTGCTTGCAGGGCTTCCTGCAAGTGTGCGGCGTGCTCCGCGTGGAAGACCGCGACGGCGCTCATGTCAGGTCGTGCCAGAAGCCCGCCCAATCGTAGCCCGGTAGGCCGCTTGCGGCCGGACCGTGCACGTGTCGATCACGTCCGTCGCTTTCGAAACGTCCGAGCGTATCGAAGCCGACCGTGCCGGCGGACGCGTCTTGTGCGGCCAGCCAGAGCGCTCCCTGTCGGCCGATTGCGGTCTCAAAGCAGGAGGAGTAGACGACGGCGCCTGCATGGGTGGCGCGCCAGCCCAGGAGTTCTTCCCAATCTCCGGCGAGCAAAGGCTTTACGACGACCGTGCCGCTCCAGTCGACTCCTCCGGGAGTAAGGAAAGATTCGTCGAGCGCGATCTTGTCGGGTCCGAGGGACGCATAGCCCGGATGCCCGACGGGCAGCGGTTGTTCGAGAAATTCCACCTGGGCCTGCGCGCGCGCGAACTCGGTCCAGCGCCGCGCCGCTTGGAGATCCAGCGAGCCGTTGGCATCCAGACGAAGGCGACCTTGGAAGCGGCTCATGACGCCGTGGATGGATTCCTCGGAAGTCTCTGGCGAGATCTTGACCTTCAGTGTCTTGAAACCTGCGGCGACTTTCGCGTCGGTCTCCATCACCGAAAGCGTCATGAGTCCGGCGCAGGGCAAGCTGCCGCCGAACCCGGCGATCTTATCCCAAAGGCGACAGCTGGAGAGCGCGGACGAGAGGCAAGGCAGTGGCGCCGGCGACGCGTCGACGGCCGCGATGAGGTGGGGAAGGTTTCCTTGGGCCGAGCGGAGGAATTCCAGGGCCTGCTCGACGGACTCGGTCGGGAAGCCGGGCCATGGGGCGATTTCACCGTATCCTGTGCCTTGGTCCGATTGGGTCCGTAGGATGATGCGATCCACGCTGTCTACGGCGCCAGCGCCCGTCGTCACCGGCGAGCGCAGTCGGCGGCGGACACGTTTGAAGTCAAAAAAACCGCCGGTCATGGCACTAATAGACGGCAATCCGGACAAACTCGCAAAATCAATTTGCCACCCCTCCGGGGGGTGCCTAACACCCTTTGGGGAAACCGACCACTCATGGCCTCCTCGAAATCCAAGGGCCGCGTTTCCCTAGACGAACGCTTTTACCTGTCCGCGGACGACTTCTTCCCCGCCAACGCCGGCCTCGGCCTGACGTATGACGACGTCTCCCTGGCGACCCGCTACTCCGAGGTCCTCCCCCGGATGACCCGCCTCGATTCGTCCCTCTCCGACTCCCTGGCGCTATCCCTCCCGATCGTCTCGTCCGACATGGACACGGTCACCGAGCACCGCATGGCCATCGCGATGGCCCTCAACGGGGGCCTCGGCCTCCTTCACTATAATATGCCGGAGGCCGACCAGGTGGCCGAAGTCCGCCGCGTGAAGAACCACATCCACGGCATGATCGGCGACCCCGCGGTCGTCTCGGCCGACGACACCATCGCCCAAGTCCTCGCCCGCATTGAGCGTGACGGCCTGGCTTTCAGCACTTTCCCGGTCACCGCCCCCGACGGCACACTCCTCGGCCTCCTCCCGGGCAGCACCGTCAAGGAACGCCACGGCCAGCGCAAGGTCGCCGCGGTCATGATCCCGCGCGATAAGGTCTTCACCGTCGGCGAGAAGGATCTCGGTAAGGACCCCATCGCCACCGCCGACCGCAAGTTCTCCGAGCACGTCGGCCAGAACAAGCTCCTCGTCGTCGACGCCAAGAACAAGCTGCGCGGCCTCTTCACCCTGAGCGACATCGAGCGCATCTCCGAAGAATCCCGCGCCCACGTCCGTCCGACCCGCGACGCGGATTTCCGCCTTCGCGTCGGCGTCGCCATCTCAGTGCCCCGCACGGCCGATGGCGAAATCGACCGCACCCGCCTGCTCGCGCACGTCAGCGCCCTTATTGACGAAGGTGCGGACGCCCTCGCGATCTCCACCGCCCACGGCCACACCAAGGGCGTCGGCGATGCGCTGCGCATGCTCCGCAAGGCCCATAAGGATATCACCCTCATCGCCGGCAACGTCACCAGCGGCGAAGGCGTCGAATTCCTCGCCGCGGCCGGCGCTGATACCGTCAAAATCGGCCAGGGCCCCGGCTCGATCTGCACCACGCGTATCGTCGCGGGTGTCGGCATCCCGCAGCTCACCGCGCTTTACGTCGCTTCCCGTGCCGCCGCCAAGAAGGGCGTGCGTATCCTCGCTGACGGTGGCATCACGAAGAGCGGCGACATCGTCAAGGCGCTCACGCTCGCTGACGCGGTCATCCTCGGCGGCCTCCTCGCCGGCAGCCGCGAAGCCCCGGGCAAGCTGATGGAGATTAACGGCAAGACTTATAAGGAATATCGCGGCATGGGTTCGCATGAAGCCATGCGTAAGGGTTCTGCCGCCCGCTACGGACACTCCGCCAGCGGCAAGTTCAGCAAGGTCGCCGCTGAAGGCATCGAAGCGCTCAAGGAAGTTTCCGGCACGGTCGACCAGGT
>CAINSX010000033.1 GCA_903853185.1 uncultured Opitutia bacterium | reverse complement strand
GGAGACCGGATGATTGGCTGGGGATATGTGACCGCAGCTGACATTCCGGTTTCCGGACTCCCTTGGTGTTTAAGGTAGGGGCGCGACGGTGTCGCGACCGAAAGGGCTCAGGACGGACGCGTCGCCGACGCGTCCCTACCCTGCTTCGCAGCGGTTCACCATGCCAGCAGTTCCCCCGTGCGACGCAGCTGCGTCGCTCAGAACCGGAAGCTGGAACTGACTTCGAAGACGGCGGCGATGATCGCGAAGGCGATGAAGCCGACGAACGAGAAAGCGGCCAGCAGGACCGAGGTCGAAATCGTCTGCGAGACCGTGTCGAGCCAGCGGTCGAGTTCGGCGCGGTAAGAGCGCGAGATATCGCGGAGGCCAGGCGCCAAGTTGCCGGTCTGTTCGGAGACGGCGACGCGATCGAGGAGGAGGCGCGGGAAATAGCCCGTGCGGGCGAGGGCCTTCGACAGGCTGTCCCCTTCCAGCACGCGGTCGGTGGCTTCGCGGAGCTGCTGGCGCAGGGCGCGGTTCGGCGCGGTCTTTTCGGCGAGGCGAAGGGCCTCGGCGGTCGTGATGCCGTTCTCGAGGAGCACCGCGAGGGTGTGACAGAAGTTGAGCACCGAGACGCGCATCACGAACGAGCCGGCGAGCGGCACCTTGAGCAGGAGCGCGTCGGAGGCGATCTTGCCTTCCTCCGTCTTGCGCCAGCGGGCGATACCGATGACAGCCAGGAGGCCGGCGACGAAGAGGATCGGTCCGACCACCATGAAGACGCTGGAGGACTTCATCAGAATCATCGTCGAGAGCGGCAGTTTGCCGCCCAGGGAATCGAGGAGCTTCTGCAAGCGAGGCAGCAGGAAGAGCACGAAGAAGATCACGACCCCGATGGCGACGACGCAGATGAAGAGCGGGTAGGCCATCGCGCTGACCAACTTGCGGCGGAAGGCCGTCTGTTCCGTGAAGTGTGAGATCAGGCGTTCAAGGACGTCGCGGATGTTGCCCGTGGCTTCGCCGGCGGCGATGAGGTTGAGCGTCTGGCCATCGAAGACCTTTGGGTAGGCCGCCATCGCGGCCGAGAGGCTTTGGCCTTCGCCGAGCTTGGACCAGATGCCGGCGCAGAGGATGCGCAGACGAGACTTCTGGAGACGGAGGGCGAGGAGGCGGAGCGCTTCGCCCGCGGACATGCCGGAGCGGACTAGGTCAGCCATCGCTTCGAGGAAAGGCAGGCACTCTTCAGCGGTCGGCTCGAGGTCTTTATCGGAAGGGCCGCCTTCGCGGACGGCTTCCTTGGCGCGCACGGCGGCGCCGGCTTCCTCAACCTTGACCGGCTTGAGGCCACGGGCCTGCAGCTTGCGGAGCGCCTCCCGGCGCGTCTGCGACTCGATGGTGCCATCGGTCACGGCGCCGGCGGCATCGCGCGCGGTGTAGTTGAAGACGGCCATTGCGGCTTATTCGTTCGAGCTCAGGTTGCGGACCAGCTCGTCGATGGTCGTGAGACCGGCGGCGACCTTGATCCAGCCAGCCTTAGCGAGGGGACGCATACCCAGCTCGATCGCCTTTTCCGTGAGCTCACGGTTGGAGACGCGGCTGACAATGAGGTCGTGCAGCGGCTTCGGGTGGAAAATTTCGAAGACGCCGACGCGGCCACGGTAACCCGTGTTACGGCATTTACGGCAGCCACAAGCTTCCTTGAGGGTCGACACGTCCTTCAGGAAAGATTCGTCCATGCCAAGCGCCTCGAGGGCGGGCAGGATCTTCTTGCGGTCGACCGGGACGGTCTTGGCGCAATCCGCACAGAGGCGACGGACGAGGCGCTGGGCGATGACCAGCTCGACGGCGGAGCCGACGAGGAAAGGCTCGACGCCCATGTCGACGAGTCGCGTGATCGCGCCGGGCGCGTCGTTGGTGTGGAGGGTCGAGAAGACCAGGTGACCCGTGAGCGAAGCGCGGATCGAGATCTCGGCCGTCTCCAAGTCGCGGATTTCCCCGACCATGATGACGTCCGGATCCTGGCGCAGCGTGCTGCGGAGGGCGCCGGCGAAGGTGAGACCAATCTCCGCGCGCGTCTGCACCTGGTTGGCGCCGGGCACTTCGTATTCGATCGGATCTTCGATCGTCACGATGCGGATGTCGGGGGAGTTGATCGCCTGGAGAAAGGCGTTGAGCGTGGTCGACTTGCCGGAACCCGTCGGGCCCGTGACCAGGATGATGCCGTGCGGGTAGTCGAGGACCTTGCGGACCGCGGCCTGCTCGTCGGCGTTCATGCCGATGCGGTCCATGTTGTAGGCCTCCTTGCGCTGGTTGAGGAGACGCAGCGAGACGGACTCGGCGTAGATTGTCGGGATCGTCGAGACGCGGATATCTAGGACCGTCTTGCCGTCGCGGAAGTTGATGCGCCCGTCCTGCGGG
>CAINSX010000032.1 GCA_903853185.1 uncultured Opitutia bacterium | reverse complement strand
TCGCGGATGGTGCGCAGCATGTGCGGGGTGTCCTCGCCGATGAGCTGCGCGAAGACCGGCCGGCCGGTGCCATGGTTCACGACGGAGTCGACGATGTGCTTCTCAGGCGTCGAGCTCTCATGGACGCGGAAATATTCGGTCACGAACCAATCGGGCGCGCCGCGGCGGCCGATGACGCGCATGAAGCCGGTGGTGGTGACGTCCTGCATCGGCGCGAGCACCGAAGGACGCGTGCCGGCGACGGCCGGGACTGGTAGGGGGCCGCTCACGCCTGCTTGCGCAGGCGCGCGAGCATCTCCGCCATGTCGTCGCAGACGTCCAAGACGGACTTGGCGATGAACACCGGTCGCTTGGCCTTCACGGCGAGCACGAGGGCGTCGCTCGGGCGGGCGTCGACCTCCGCGATCTTGCGGGCGACGGGGCCTTCCTGGCCGAGCAGGATGCGGGCGAAGAAGACGCCGTCCTTGACGTCGACGATGGCCACATGGACCACGCCGGCGTCCAGGCCCAGCAGCAGATGGAGCATGAGGTCGTGCGACTGGGGGCGATCCGGCACGCGGCCGTCCAAGGCGCCCTGGAGGGCCTCGCCGACGGCGGGGTCGACCTGGATGACCATGGTCTTCGCGGCGGTCACGAGGAACACGGCGGTGCCTCCCTTGACGGGGATGACCTCGATGCCGGTGACGGGCACTGCCTCCAACTTGCTCATGCCCCAAGGTGTGCCCGCCGAGGCCGTCCCGCAAGCCCTCGCTGCTTTTCGCGGCCTGAGGGCGTAGGGTTGCCTTGAAATCGGGCCCCGTTCCCGCACGGTGGAAGCGTGCACCCCTTCCTTGCCGACGAGTTCCTTTTCAACTGGAGCAGCCTGAAGCCCGAACACGTCGAGCCGGACATCCGCGAGGCCTTGCGCCGCGCCCGCGCCAACGTCGACGCGTTCAAGCAGACGAAGGCCGCCGACCTCACCTATGCGAAGGTGCTGCTGGGCTTCGAGGCCACAACGAAGGATCTCTCCCGCTCCTGGGGTCTGGTGTCGCACCTCGACTCCGTCCTCAACTCCCCGGATCTCCGCAAGGCTTACAATGCCATGATGCCTGAGGTCACGGCCTTCTTCACGTCGCTGACGCTTGATCCGGAACTCTGGTCGGTCTTCAAGGCCTATGCGGCTACCGCTGATGCGAGGGCGCTCACGGGCGTCCGTCGTCGTTTCCTGGAGGAGACGATGGCCGACTTCGAAGAGAACGGCGCCGATTTGCCGGCGGAAGGGAAGACGCGTCTGGCGACCCTCAATGCGCAGCTCGCGGAGAAGACGCAGAAGTATTCCGAGAACGTCCTGGATTCCACCAACGCGTGGGAACTCTTCATCGATGACGAGAAACGCCTCGCTGGCCTGCCGGCCGGCGCGCTCGCCGCGGCCAAGCAGTCTGCGACCGCCAAGGGTAAGCCGGAAGCCTGGCGTATCACGCTGCAGTCCCCCTCGGTCATCCCGGTGCTGCAATACGCCGACGACGAAGACCTGCGTCGCCAGTGCTGGGAAGGCCTCGGTCAGGTCGGCCTGAAGGACGCTTGGGACAACACCGCGCTCGTCGGCGAGATCCTTGCCCTGCGTCACGAGAAGGCCCGCCTGCTGGGCAAGCAGCACTTCGCCGACTTTACCACGGCCCGCCGTATGGCCCGCACGGGCGATACGGCATTGAAGTTCATCGAGGACATCGGCCTGCGCATCCGCCCGAAGTTCCAGGCCGAAGGCATCGAGCTCGAGCACTACCGCGCCGCCAAGGCCGGCGACGCGCTGCGTTCGCTGCACCCGTGGGAATTCGGCTACTGGTCCGAGAAGATGCGCCGCGAGAAATATGATTTCGATGACGAGGCCTTGCGCCCGTGGTTCCCGGTCGACGGCGTGATCGCCGGCATGTTCCGCCTCTTCGGCGGTCTTTTTGGCATCCAGGTCGTCGCCCGCGATACCTACCATGTCGACCAAGCCACCGGCGCGAAGACCGTCGTCCGCGCCGCTGAGCCGCGCGTCGAAGGCGCTCCGATCTGCGTCTGGCATCCCGAAGTCCGCTTCTACGAAGTACGCGACGGAGGCCGTCTGCTGGGCTCTTTCTAC
>CAINSX010000031.1 GCA_903853185.1 uncultured Opitutia bacterium | reverse complement strand
CTGACTCGCGAATACCCCACCGCCGCCCCCGACCGCAAGGCGGTCATCATGGAAGACCTCATCAAAAGCCGAGCGGAAAGTGTGATCATCTTAGAAAAGTACCTCGATGCGCCCTTGCCCTTCCGCCTTTCCCCGTTGTCGCCGGATGAATTAGAAATCGCTGCCCGCGGAAGACCTGAACCGAGGTTCCTCCGCTAGCAGGACGATAAACGGGCTTGTGCAGAAACCCCGGAGGCCTCGACGGTCATCCGGACGAGGAAGTCGAGGCCGCCTTCCTGGCCGCTCGGCTGGACCATATGGCCCTGCCGTATTCGAAAACGTGGCTGCGGCTGCTGTTTTCCTGAGCAGGGCGGCTACAGGCCCCCGATGGCGGGCCTAATGCCTGCCCTGCGGGTAAGTTCTGCCTTCCGACCGACCACGGCCAGGACAGTATTCATATCCTAATAAGACCGTGCCAACGACGGTCTCTTCGAACCCATGTTCTCGAAACCTAGCCGCCTTCAGACGATCCTGCTGATGCTCCCGACCTGGGGCTTCGCCCACGCGGTGCTGATTTTCCGAGTGCTCCCGCTCGACCCCAAGGGTGGCGCGCTGGTGCCGGATCAGATGCTGCCGTTCGTCTTCCTATTCACTCTGGCCGGAGGCTGCGCCTTACTCGCCTCTTACGTCACCGCGCGCCGTGCCGCGGCTCTCGGCTGGAGCCTGCCGCCGGTGCTCGCTCTGCTGATCCACGTCCCCTTCCTCGGCGCAGGCCTGGCGCTCTGGCTCGCCGCCACGGGCGATGAGCAGGAAAAGGAGTCGATCTCTCCGACCGCCGTCGCCGGACGCCTCGTGGTGCCCTTCCTGATCGCCGTGGCAGCCTGCCTGTTGCTCAGCTTTGGCCTGATCAAACTCGTGGAAGCAGGCCAACTACCGCGGGGCCTGAAAAGCGTCGGCGGCTACTTCGGACTGGCGACCTTCCTCGCCTTCCCCTTCGCCATCGGCGTGAGTGGCGGTGTCGTCATCCGCCGCGCGGGTGGCACTTTCGGCCAAGCTGTCGCCGCAGCGATGACCCTCGTCGGCGCCGTGATTCTCGTCCTGTGTGGAATGCTCATGGAAGGAATCGTCTGCGTCGTCATGGCCGCGCCCATCGGCGCGGTCCTCGCCTTCCTCGGGGCGGTCGTAGGTTACTTCTTGGCGCGCACCAAGGCCGCCGACGGTACGCTGCAATCTGCCGCCTGGCTCGCGATCGTCGTCATGGTCGCAGTAGAAGGCTGGAATCCGCAGGCCCCACTAGAAGCCACGACTTCGAGCGAGGTCATCATCAACGCTCCCGCTGCGCGCGTCTGGGCGGAACTGCACGACATCCGCGACCTACCGGCGACGGATAACTTCCTCTTCCAGTTCGGCATCGCTCACCCGATGGGCACGGTGACCGACGGACAAGGCGTCGGCGCCGCGAGGCTCTGCAAACTCAGCACCGGCGACATGCCCGAGATTGTCACGGTCTGGAAGCCCGGTCAGGAGCTCCGCTTCAAGGTACTCTCGACGCCGCCCTCGATGCGGGAGACCGGCTTCTTCGGGAAGACCATCGATACGACCCATATCCATAGCGCCTACGCGAGCCTCGAAGGCGGATTCAAGCTCACCACCCTGCCCGACGGTCGCACCCGGCTCGTCGGCGAAAGCCACTACCTCCTGAACATCGCCCCGGCGTCCTACTGGAACCTGTGGACCGAGGAAATCGTCCATAGCGTCCAACGCCGGGTGCTGGACCACGTCAAAACCTGCGCCGAAGCAGGCCCCAAGGCCTGAAAGCGACCGCCAGGGGTGCCTAGCGGAAACTTCGCCTTGGTCGCGGAGTTATAATCCATACAAAGACCCCATGAACTCGAACCGTCTCTTCGCGCTCTTCAGCCTCATCATCTTGGCCGGCGTCAGCTACGCCGTCTACCAGTGGGTAAAACCCGAGGAGGCTCCAGTCATGAAGAGCTCCGCCAAGAAGACGCGCTCGCCGGTCAGCAACCTCTCCGCCTCGGAGAAAGGCGGTACCCGCACCGCCAAGAACCTGCACCTCAGCCGCAAGGATGACGTCGGCACCGAGGTCGAAGAGAAGGACCTCGCCAAGCAGTCCAAGCCGGTCGCGGAACTCGATGCGAAGTTCGCCACCTGGCGCGACGATGGCAAGAAAGCCGTCGAGGATATGTTCGGCGGCGATCGCCAGAAGATCGGCGATGCCTTCCGCGCGGCGATGCAGAACGATGAATTCCGCAACAACTTCGGCCGCATGCGCGAGCTCGAGACCCAGTATCGCTCGGCGACCGACGACAAGAAGCAGGCCATCATGGACGAGCTCGCCGAAGTCCGGGCCCGCGGCCTCGGCATGCTCAAGCAGTCCGCCGCCGGCGCACCCTCCAACGCCACGCCTAACGTGACCATCACCGGCGCGGGCGTCGTGAACCCTGGCAACGGCGCCGCCCCGGCGGCCGCGCCCGCCGCTCCGGCCCCCGCTCCGGCGCCGCCCATCGTCTTCCAGTAAGGTCGATGACGGCCTGATCGCCGTCCTTACTCATGAAAGATTTCCTTGCCCGCCGGCCCTTGCTCATCGGCTTGGTCATGTTCGCCTTGGTGTGGGTGGCATTCACCTGGCTCACTTCCAGCACGACCGAAGGCAAATCGCCTGGACGCCCCCACGCTGCTCGCGACACGAACAAGGCCACGAGCACCGCTCGTCCCGTAGGCACGCCTCGGTCCGCCAACGGCCTCGTCATTGACGCGCAGCATGATATCTCCGCCGATGGCCGTCCGCCTGACGCCCGCCGCGAAAGCATCGTCCGCACAGGCATCGGCGAATTGCAGGAGATGAAGCAGATGAACCTGGCGGTCTTCGACGACGCGGCCAAGCGCTGGAACGCGCAGCCCCGCGTGAAGGAAATCATCGCCCAATGGCAGGCGGCCGAAGCAGCGTGGAAGACGCAGGACGACGAAGCGAAGGCGGCCGCCGTGCCGCAGATGGAAGCGATGTGGAAGGAAGCGCTCGGCCTGCTCCGCGAAGAAGTCGAGAAATCCGCCCGCGAAGCCGCCGCCGGCGTCAAGTAGCCGCGAAGCGCGCGAGCTCGGCGCGGAATTCCGTCAGCACCGCCTGGATCCGCGCGAAGCCGTCGTGTCGCTCGCACGTTCCCTGGTCCATATAAAGGTCGCGCCGCACCTCGATCATCACCGACTGCACCCGCGGCTCCACGCCGAAGAATCGGTTGGGCACGATCGCGCCGCTGAACGGCACGTCGACGCCGACGACGAAGCCGTGCCCACGGAAGAAATCCTCGGCCAACTTACGGAGCTCAGGCGACGTATGCCCTGACTGCGTGCCGATGCCGATTTCCGGCGGCGCGGAGAAATCGACCTGCGTCGGCAACCGAACCGACGGGAAAGAATGCGCATCGAGAATCACACAGCGACCGAAGCGCGCGAGCCGCGCCGCCGCGGCTTCATCGAGGCGACGATGGTGAGGCCAGTAGTAGCGGTCGAGCAACTCCGAGCGACGCGACGCGGACAGCTCACGCAAGGGATTCCCAGCGCAGGTCTTTACATAGGTCGCGCCCATGCCGACGGCGGCGCAGCGCTCGAGGCGATCGTCGGCGAAGCGCTCGACATCGACGAGCAGGCGCGACACCTCGGCACGCACGACATCATCCGGATTCGCGCCTTCCGCATAGAGATCGCCCGTGTGCCAGTCGGTCAGCCGCATCAGCTCGCGCAGGAGGGCTTCTTCAGAAACCACGAAATCCACGAGCTCCGCGGGCGGTATCACCGTCGAATCGTGGGGAATATGAATTAAAATAGGGGTCAGCGGAGAAGCCATGCCAACATTAAGCCCAGATTAAGACTTAAAGCATTGATGAATAGTGTCATAAGTTGATTTCAAATCTTGCAACTGTTGCGGGAATGTGGGGTTTTAAAGGTGAACCCCAATCCAACACACACATGAAACTGAAACTCG
>CAINSX010000030.1 GCA_903853185.1 uncultured Opitutia bacterium | reverse complement strand
TGCGTGAGGAACTGCGCGCGCGGGTCTTTGAGCAGGCGGCGGGTCTGGGCTTCGAGGTTGGCGGAAAGCTTGCCCGCGTAGGCGAGCTGGAAGAGCTCGTCATCGGGCATCGAGCCCCAGAGGAAATAGCTCAGGCGCGAGGCCAAGGCGAACTCGCCGACCGGATGGGCTTCGCGTTCAGTCGGCTTCTCATCCTGTTCCGCGCGGAAGATGAATTTCGGCGACGCCAGCACCACGGCGATCATCGCCTGCGCGCCGGCTTCCCAGCTGGCGCCGGATTTCTCGCCCGCGAGAAACACCTTGGAATAGCGGGCGATTTCGACGTTGGTGGCCGGGCGGCGGAAGGCGCGGCTCACGAACCAGTTCGCCACCGCTTTCGCGCGGACGTCGGCGGTCGTGGTGCCCACCACCGCGGCGAGCTTACGCTGCAGTTCGGTGCGCGTGTCGGTCGGGCCGAGGAGACGGAGGCGGAGGCCGGAGAGCGTGCGGGCGTTGCCGGGAATCTTCGCGGGCGGATTGAGCCACTTCAGGGTGAACTCATGCTTGCCGGCTTTGAGCGTGACCTTAGCCGTGGCCACTTCGGACTTCTTGATCGACTTGAACGTATACTGTCCGACCTCGGCGCCATCGACGACGAAGGCTACCTTCGCGGTGGGATCGCCCGGCGCGCCCGTGGAGCGGAGGCTGACCGAGATGATGTAGTCGCCGTCGCGCGGGGCGGTCATCGGGCCCGTGAGATAAGGAGCCGGATCGAAGTAACGCTGCTGCTCTTCGCGACGGCCCTTCGGCAACATCTCGATCATCGCGAAGCCCGTGCCGTCGAGTTCGTTGGGGGTGGAAGGCATCGCCTTGGCGGCGATCTGTTCGCCGACCGAAAGGAAACGCTCGAGGTGGATGGGCGAGAACGTGAGCACGTCGCCGATGTTGTCGAAGCCGTAGCCCGTGTCGTCGGCCGGGAAGTCGGCGGAGAAATTCTCTTCCAGGTAGCAGAGGTCGCGGATCGTGTTATTGAACTCCATCCGGTTGAGGCGGCGGATCGTGACATCGCCCGGGTCCGGCTTCGCCTTCGCGATGGCGTTAGCGAGGAGCTTATGGACCGACGTCTGGAGCGCTTCGACTTCGGCGGGCGAGGGGCGGACCTTCTTTTTCACCGGAGGCATCTCGCCCGAGGTGACTTGGCTGACCACCTCGCGCCAGACGCGTTGGTCGCGGAAGAAACGGGAGTCGTCCTTGAAGCCCTCGAGGTTGAGGTGGCCCTTGGCCAGTTCAGCGTCGTGGCACTCGTAGCAGTACTTGTTCAGAAACGGCACGATGTCCTTCTGGAAGTCCTGGGCGGAGGCCGGGGAGAACCACGCGGAGACGACCGCCCCGAGCATCGCGATGATCGGGGTGGGCCAAGCTGCGCGAGGGGCCGAGAGCTGCATCCGTTATTTAAACATAGCGGGCGGGGCTAGGTTGCAAACCAAAGGCCTAAACCGTCAAAAAGTTGTCAAAAACTCGTAAAAAGGCCTAACCGGCTGACTGATAATCGATTGGATGGGCCGTTTCGGACGCTTCTTAGGGGTTTTAGGCTCAAATTAGGGTGAAAAAGGCCATTTAAGGCATTATTCCTCGATACGCCTCGGAGGGGCGTCCAAGATGGCGATGAAGTTGGCAACCTAACCCCTTGCTTGGTGTTTTAGAGATACCCCACCCCTTTAATAAGATGCGCACCCTCCCCCGTCTCACCTGCAGCCTGCTGACCGCGGCCCTGCTCGGCCTTGGCACCGCATCGGCGGTCGACCTCGAAGGCCTCGTCAAGAACTCGCCCTTCGGTGGCACCGGTGCGCCGGTCGGTCCGGGCGTGGCCCCGAGCACGCTCGAGTTCCGTGGCATGTATGCCGAAGGCGGCGTGAGCTACTACAGCATCTACAACACCCAGACCAGGCAGTCGAGCTGGGTGGCCGAAGGCGAAGCCCCGTCGACGAACGTCCCGGTCGTCGTGAAAGGCTTTGATGCCGCGAATGAAACCCTCGTGATCGATAACGGTGGCCAGCCCCAGCAGATGGCGCTCCACCAAGCCGTCGTGATCGCGTATCGCGGTCCGAGCGCCGCGCAGCTCGCGGCCGTCTCCAATGTCGTCGCCCCGCAGGGAGTCGTCGCCGGTGCGCCCGGAGCAGGCGGCACCGCGAATCTCACCCCTGAGCAGGTCGAAGCCTTCCGTCAGTCCATGCGCGACAAGTTCGGCAAAGGCCGCGGCGGCAATGCCGACGGCACCGCTACCGACGGTTCGCAGCGCCAGCGCGGCGGCGATCCGACGGCGGCGAAGGGCGCGGCGCCCACCACCGGCAAGACCTCCAAGACTTCGAAGGTCCGCTAACCCTTTCTCCCCCACTCCCATGACCCCCGTCCAAAAGAACACCGCCCGCCGTCTCCGCAAGGGCTTCACCTTGATGGAGATTCTCGTCGCCGTCGCCATCGTCGGCATGCTCGTCGGCCTCGCCGTCACGAACGTCGGCAAGATCCTTGGCGAAGGCCAAGAGTTCTCCGCCAAGACCATGGTCAATGACTCGATGAAGACCGCGTTGCTGAACTACCGTCTGGCCGTCGGCGATTATCCTTCGACCGAAGAAGGCCTGAAGGCCCTGGTCGTCGCCCCGGAAGGCAAGACCGGCTGGCGCGGACCTTACCTCGACGCCAAGGGCGGCCGCGTGCCGGTGGATCCGTGGGGCCATGAGTTCCAGTACCGCTACCCCGGCACCAAGAATACCGAAGCCTCATCGACCCCTTACGACCTCTTCTCGATGGGCAAAGACGGCAAGTCGGACACTGAAGACGACATCGGCAACTGGTGAACCAGGCTCCGCAGCATCGATCCGGCTCTCCGGCGCGCCGCGGCTTCACCTTGTTGGAGACGCTGCTCGTCCTCGGCCTGATGAGCATGCTCGCGGCCGTCATGATCGGTGGTTCGGCGCAGTTGCTCAAGGGCACCGCGCGATCGGATCCGGAAGACGCGCTGACGGCGCTACTGCAGACCATCCGCCGCCAAGCGGTGGAAAAGGGCAAGGTCCTCGAACTCGCGCCTAAGGAGGCCATCGACGAAGACGGACCTGATTTCGAGTGGGGCGAGGAGAACGCTGACGAGGCGCATCCGCGCACCGAAGAGAAACTCCCCAAGGTCGAAGGCGTGAAGGTCAAGATCCTCGCGCCCGAGAGCACCGGCGCGATCCTGCTCGGCGGCGTGGCTTCCGAGAAGTCCCTCGCCCGCATGCGCTTTTATCCGGACGGCACGTGCGACCGCGTGCGCCTGGATGTCACCCGTAACGAAACCCGCACGGTCATCCCGATCGACCCGATGACCTGTGCGCCTTTGCCGCCCGTGGCCGCCAAATGAGACGCCGCGGCTTCACCCTCATCGAGGTCTTGGTCAGCCTCGCCATCTTCGCGCTCGCGGCCGTGAGCCTGGGGGCGGCGTATTCCAATGTCATCCTCGGCCGCATCTCGCTCCAGCAGGATGAACAGCGCCTCGACGATATCGCGCGCTGCCGCGCCGCGCTCATGGAGACCCCGGGCTTCGACGACGTCGAGACCGGCGGCGAAATCCACCTGCCAGGTGACCGCACCGCGAAGTGGAAAGGCAAGATCGAGGCCACGGCCGTGAGCGACCTCTTCGCCGTGCAGCTCACGTGCGAGATCCAAGCCGTGAAAGACGGCGATTACGGCGACGAGATCAACGAGACGCGCATGCTCCTGCGGCCCACATGGTCGATTCCGTCGGACCGCCAGAAGATCCGCGACGACGCCCGCCAGCGCCTCGAGAAAGAACGCGGCTACAAGGAGGCCGACGGTAATTCCGCTTTCATCAGCTCGCCCACGCGCGGCAAGAAACTCGTGCCCGGGCAGACCGGTGCCAACGGTAAAGGCGGCAAGGGCGGCGCCACCCCGACGCCGCAGAACGGCAAGAACACCCAACCCGGAGGGCAGCCCGCCACGCGGCCGGCCAAGCGATGAAAGCGACGATCCGCCGCGGCTTCACCTTGCTCGAGATGCTCGTCTCGCTCGCCTTGCTCGGCATCCTGATGGTTTCACTGAGCTCCTTCCTCTTCTCGATGAGCGAACTCTGGGGAGGAGGGCGCGACAAGCGGCTCTTCGACCAGCATGCGCGCGCCGCGACCGGGCTCGTGCGTAACTCCTTCGAGCTGGCGACCTATGGGCCGAGTTCCTCGGGCGTCGCGCTCAAGGACGTCGACGACGGTGCGGGCACGACCAAGCCGCGTCTCAGCTTCCTGCTGGCCGACGCCGGCCGCTTGGCGGACTGGCCGGAAGCGCCGCTCCCCGACGTCGATTTCAACGTCTTCGTCGAGGAAGGCCGCGGGCTCGTGTTCCAGTGGCAATCGCGCCTCGAGATCGAGCGGGACAAGGCCGACAAGCACGACACCGTCATCAGCCCGTTCGTGACTGCGATCCATTACGAATACTACGATCCCGAACTCAAGGAGTGGAAGGTCGAGGAAGAGCCCGTGAATGAGACCGGCAGCACCGCCTGGAAGAAGCCCGCCCGCATCCACCTCCTGTTTGAGCGCGGCACCCTCAAGGCCGAGAAAGTCATCAACCTCCCCATCAAGCGCTCCGGCGCGTCCACGCCATGAACGTGAAGAAGCGCCGCGGCTCGGTCATCATCGTCGTCCTCGTGCTCATCACGCTGGCCGCGCTGCTGCTCGGACGCTTCATGGAAGACAATTCCCTTGAGCTCGCCATCGCGACGCGCGACGCGGACCGCCGCCGCCTGCGGGCCGACGCGCAGTCGGAGCTCGAGCTCGCGCTCGCCGTCATCGCCGAGATCCGCTCGATCGACCTGAACAAGATCCACGCGCCCTCGCAGGGCTACGACGACCCGCACGCCTACGCCGGCTTCCCGGCACGCGACGGCCTCGACGTGAAGTTCGAGTACGAGGATGAGACCGCCAAGCTCCCGCTCAGCGTCCTCTCCAAGAACGACCTCATCCAGCTGCTCTACTCCCTCGGCATGGAACAGCGCGATGCCGAGCGCGTCTCCGACGCCATCGTCGCATGGCAGAGCAAGTCGTATGAATCCATCGAGGAAGAAGCGACGGATGCCGCGTACCAGCGCAGCACGCTCTCGTTCCGTCCCGCGCGTCGCCCCATCCGCAGCTTTGAAGAGTTCCGCTCCATCGGCTTCGCCAAGGAGCAGTTCTTCGACGAGCTCGGTCGACCCACCCCGATCTTCGAGGCCTTCAAGGGCTGCGTCAGCCTCTACACCTTCCCCCAGGCCAACATCAATACCGCCTCGGACGCCGTGCTCCTCTCGCAGGGCCTGGACGAGAAGCAGGTCGCCCTGATCCGTGAACGCCAGAGCGAGATCGGGAAGCGCATCGTCGGCACCCCGCCCTACTTCCGCGTCACCAGCGAAGTCCGTCAGCTCGTCGGCGGAGGGATCAACATGGCCAAGTTCGACGATGAGGTCATCCTCATGTGGGTCCGCGTGACCGTGAAGGAAGGCCTGTCCAAGTGTCGGGTCAGCGCCTTGGTCGCCATCCGCGAAGACGTCGCCTACCCCACCGCGGCGGCCAACCCTGACACCGACCCCAGCATCGGGCTGACTCGGACGGGGGGAACCACCACGACCGCCAGAACAACGGGAACCTCGACAGCTGTTCCGCGGTCGACTACACCGAACACCTCCCCCTACCTCACCCCAGGTATCGAAGCGCCGGCCACCCTCGGCAAATCGACCATGAGCGGCCGCGTCGCCAGCAAGACCATCGCGTATCCGTTCCAGATCCTCGCCTGGGAAGAAGACAACGGAGCCCCGCCTGCCCCCAAGCCGACCGACGACTCCGCCGAACCCGCCGAACCCTCTGCCACCCCTGCCCCCCGGGCCACGAAGCCACTCACCAAATGACCTCCCTCTCCCGTCTCTTCAAAGACGCTAAACCGCAGGAAGCCGCGATGCTTCCCGGTAACCGCTTCTTCGTCCGTCGACTCTCCGTCGAAGGCGAAGACGTCCCCGGCCAGGTGAACCTCGCGCTCGAGGCCATCTCCCCCTTCCCGCTCGAGCAGATGCTGGTCGGTTTCGTCACGTCCGCCGACGGCAAGCAAGTGCTCGCCTACGCTGCCCATCGCCGTCGCTTCACCGCGGAAGAAAGCTTCGCTTGGCCGGAAGATTGCCCGGTCGTCCCTGAATTCTTGGCCTTGTGCGGCCATCGTCCCGCGGCCGACGGCATCGTCGTGCACCGCAGTGATGACCGCCTCACCGCCCTCGCCTGGAAGGCGGGCGATGAGCTCCCGGCTGCGATCGTGGTAGCCGAGCTCGCCGATGCGGACGAAGCCGCCATCGCCCGCGAGGCCGCCACCCGCGCCGACCTCGCCGCGGACACGCCGGTCGAGAACCTCACCGGTGCCCTCTCTGGTGCTATCGTCGAAGGCAACCTCGTCCTTAAGGGCGAGTTCGAAGGATCTTTCACCATCCCCAAGAAGGGTCAGGACGACTCCGATATCCGCGACAGCGACTTCCTCGCCGAGCGCCGCAAGAAGGAGCGCCTCAACCTGCTCCTCTGGAACGCCGCCCGCGTCGGCGCCGCCGTGCTCGTCGTGTCGCTCCTCCTGGACATCGCCGGCATCATCGTCGGCATGCGTTCGCAGTCCTTGGAAAAAGTGAATGAATCCCGCCGCGAGCTCGTCGCCGACATCGAGGCCTCGCAGGCCATCACCTCACGCATCCTCGAGCTGGGCGTGAAGCGCCTGCTGCCGATGGAAATGCTCGCGCTCGTGAACGAGAAGCGTCCCGCCACCGTCGAATTCACCAACATCCACTGCGAGATCAAGGCGGCCAAGGGCAGCGCCATCGCCAAGCCCATGATGACCGTGGACGCCAAGACGCCGAACGCCGGCGACATCTCTGACTTCCTCAAGGCCATCCAAGCCATGCCCGAGGTGGAAGCCGTCACGCCGGGCGAGCCCCGCGTGCGTGAGACCTCCACCACCTTCCGCCTCGAGATCACCTTCAAGCAACCCGCGCTCCTCAAGGCCGCCGAGACCATCAAACAATGAAACATTTCTTCTTCAGCCTGAAACCGCGCGAACGCTACATGGCGCTCGTCGCACTGCTGGTCGCCGCGACCCTCTGGTCCACCGGCGCCTGGAGCCGCGTGCGGGGCGGCTGGGATGACTGGCGCGCCCTCGAAGAGAGCGCTCTCGTGCAGAAATCCTGGCTCGCGAAAGAGCGGGAAGTCCGCACCGCCACCTCGCTAGCGGTGCAGGGACTCGATTCGGGCCGTGGTTACGACCAGGCCAAGCTCGTCGCCGAAGCCGTGAATGCCACCAAGGAAGCCGGCCTCAGCGCCAACACCGAATCGCCCAAGACGACCAAGGGCGGCAAGTTCGCGATCCACTCGCTCCAGATGAGCTGCCGAAAGGCGGACCTCGCGAGCGTGCTGCGCTTCTACGAAAGCGTGAAGTCGCGCGCGCCGTACCTCGCCATCGGTAATCTCTCCATGACGGCTGACCGTGGCAGCGCGGGTACCGTCACCTTCAAGGCTACCCTCACCGCATTGGAACTCCTCGGCGAACTGCCGGCCGGAACGAAGGCGGCGGCGGGCGCGCCCGAAGAGGCTACTAAATAAGAGGGCTCGAGGACCGGAGGGCCGGAGGACACGAGGGGGAACTGCTGGCCGACGCGGCATAGCCGGGCGGGGGAACTGCTGGCATGGTGAACTGCTGCGAAGCAGAGGCATGAGGTAGGGCGGCGGGAATATTTTCAGGTCTCGGGTCTCAGCAATCGGGAGCCAGGTACGGGTGTTCGGGTTCAGGTACGGGTGCGGGATGGCCCGAACCTGAACCTGGTGCTGATAACCTGAACCTGATACCTGACGGCCGAGACCCGGGACCTGAGAATGAAATTACAGGCTATGTCGTGACGCGGTCCCGACCCTACCTAGATACAGAGGACAGCACGTGGTGCTGTCCCTACCTTTAGAACCGGAAGCTGGAACTGACTTCGAAGACGGCGGCGATGATCGCGAAGGCGATGAAGCCGACGAACGAGAAAGCGGCCAGCAGGACCGAGGTCGAAATCTTCTGCGAGACCGTGTCGAGCCAGCGGTCGAGTTCGGCGCGGTAAGAGCGCGAGATATC
>CAINSX010000029.1 GCA_903853185.1 uncultured Opitutia bacterium | reverse complement strand
GCCGCCGTCCACGGCCTGCCGGACCACTGGCACGGCGTCATCAGCTGCGCGCTCCTCCGCGCCGGCATCGACGTCTATGGCGAGAAGCCGCTCGCGAAGACCTGGGCCGAAGGCAAGGCCATCGCCGACGCGGTGAAGGAGAACGGTCGCGTCTGGCAGACCGGCATGTGGCAGCGCTCTACCCCTAATTTCCGTCGCGGCGTCGAACTCGTCCGTAACGGAATGCTCGGCAAGATCCTCAAGGTCGAGGTCGGCACGGGCCCGAACAAGCAGACCATGCCGCCCGCCCCGCAGGCTGGTGAGATGGCCCCGTCGGAAGTCGATTACGACATGTGGGTCGGCCCGTCGTCCGAGTTCGCCTACGACCCGCGCGTCTTCCACTTCCACTGGCGCTGGCACACCAACTTCGGCGGCGGCATGCTCCTCGATTGGGTCTGCCACCACCCCGACATCGCCGCTTGGGCGATGGGCAAGGACGCCGAATACCCCGTCGCCGTCGAAGGCACGGGTAAACTCCGCGAAGCCCCGTGGAACACCCACGCCGAATACGATTACACCGTTACCTACGCCGACGGCTTCCATATGTCGGTCAGCAGCTCCTTCATGGGCATGCGCTTCATCGGCGAGAAGGGCGAACTCTACGTCACCCGCGGCAAGCAGGAATGCTCCATCCCGGGACTCTGGGAGAAGGATCTCGGTCCGGACGCCTGGCGCTGCCCCGGCACGACCGACCACTTCCAGGAATTCGTCGACTGCGTGCAGTCCCGTCGTCGCCCGATCTCGCACGTCATGGCCGCGCACCACACCACGACCATCGGCCACCTCGGCAACGCCGCGGTCTTCACCGGCCGTAAGCTCAAGTTCGATGGCGCCGCGGGCAAGTTCATCGACGACGCCGGCGCGACCGCGATGCTCTCGCGCGAACTCCGCAAGCCTTGGTCGCTGGAGAAGATCTAACGCGATCGTAGAACGATCGCGTGGGTCACGTGGGCAAGGGGGCACGTTGACACGGGGAATATAAGAGGGCGCCTGTGGGCGCCCTTTTTGTTTTGGTAGGGTCGGGACCGCGTCACGACATAGTTGCCTCGGGTAGGGCCGACCATCCTTGGTCGGCCGCGGCCAAGCAGGGATGCTTGGCCCACCCTCATTACATGAACTCAAAGGGAGACCGGAAACCGGATGATTGGCTGGGGGATTCATTTTCAGGTGACGGGTGACGGCCACCAGGGCATCGGCCATTCGGGTGTCGGCATTTCAGCCATCGGCTGTCGGCTTCGGGATCCCGGCGGCTGACTTGTCTATTCAGTCCTCCACTCAGTCCTCAACGCAGCCCTCCATTCAGCCCTCCTTTTTAAAGTCCCCCAGCCAATCATCCGGTCTCCGGTTTCCCTTTGATTGGTGGTCACTGCTTCGCAGCAGTCCCCCTTGCCCCCATGCCCACTTACCCCCTACTGTCTCGAACCGATGCCCCTGCGCCGCGTCCTCACCTATGCCGCCATCCTTGGCCTTGTGCTCGTGGGCGTCTGGGTCGTGCGTGGAAAGCAGTGGGAACTGTTGCGCAAGCCGGCGGAGGTTGCGGCGAAGCCGGCGCCGGCGATCAAGCCGCGTTCCGCGGCCGATATCATCCCGCAACTGAAGGGTCCGCCCAAGCGCACCGGTGTCACGATCAAGGACATCATGGCCGGCAAGGTGCCAAAGCTCAACCAACTCGAGGTCGAGGCCTTCCTCAAGAATCAAGGTCGCTCGACGACCAACCTGCTGGCTGCCTCCCGCATCCTCAATGACCTCAGCTTCGCCCGTGAGGCCGCCAAGCTGGACCCGAAAGATCCTGCCGTGCAGCTCGAGCTCGCGCTCCGCGGCGAGACGCCGGAAGAGAAGTCGGCCGCGGTCATGGCCTTTCGTGCCGCTGCACCGGATAATTCCCTCGGCGATTACCTCGCCGCCCACCAAGCCTTCGCCGCGGGCGACGCCGGCGCGGCGGGTGCAGCCCTCATCCAGTCCTTGGATAATCCCCTTTACACAGATTATACTCAGAAGATCGTCGCCGGGTCTGAGCAGGCGTTCCTCGATGCCGGCTATGAACCCTCCGCCGCAGCGGGTGCGGCGATGTTCTCGCTGACCATCGGGCAAGTCCAGACGGTGATGAATGTTTCGGAGAACTTGAAGCAGCTGCAGGATGAATTCATCCGTTCGGCCGATTTCGACGCCGCCGAGCCCACCGTCATCATCGGGCTCACGCTCGGCCAACGCATCCAGGACCAAGGGCCTTATCTCATCGATCAGGTCGTCGGCATAGCCATCGAACGGAAGTTCCTCCAGCAGCTCGACCCGCTCACCCTCGCCGGCCCTGGTGGTCAGTCCGCGGGCGAACGGCTTGAGGCGCTGGACGCCAAGGTGCTGGAATTTCGCACGCTCGGGCCCGCCTTCACCGAAAAGTTCGCCTCCGCCGACGAAGCGACCCAGTCGCAGTATCTCGCCAAGATGAAAGCCGACGGCGAACTCGCCGCGATGAGGTGGTTGGTGAATGGGAAGTAAGCGCAAGCGGAGCTTGCGCGGGGATCTGCTGGCAGGGTGAACGGCTGCGAAGCAGAGGCATCCGCGTTCGCCGAATGGTGAACGTAAGGTAGGGGCGCGACTGCGTCGCGCCCGATGATGGCGGCAGAGCATGACGTAGTCCTGCCCCTACCATGGGCCACCGTTCGGCGGCCTAAACAAAAGGACGGCTCGGAGAGCCGTCCCTACCTCCTGCTTCGCAGCCGTTCACCATGCCAGCAGTTCCCCCGCGAGGGCGCTTCAGCCCTCGCTACAGAATGATCATCGCATCCCCATAACTGAAGAATCGATACTCTTCGCGAATCGCTTCGGCGTAGATTTCTTTCAGCCAGGTGAGGCCGGACGGATCGCCGGGGGTGAGGAACGCGGCCACGAGGCAGAGCAGGGTGGAGCGGGGAAGGTGGAAATTCGTGAGCAGGTGCTCGCAGCAGCCCACGGTGTCGCCCGGGCGGATGAAGAGCGAGGCGTCCGAAAGGAAATCGCCTTCGTGCGCAAAGCCGTGCGTCTTGCGGAAGGCGTCTTCGCTCGCGCGGACCGACGTCGTGCCGACCGCGAGACGCGGGCGCCGCACCTTCAGCGCCTGCATCGTGGCTGCCGAGATACGATATGCCTCGGAGTGCATGACGTGCTCATTCAGGTTCGCGACCGAGACCGGCTGGAAGGTGCCCGGTCCGACGTCGAGCACGAGGTCGAAGGCGTCGTGGCCCCGCGCCTTGAGGGTGGCGAGGAGTTCGGGCGTGAAGTGCAGGCCGGCGGTCGGCGCGGCGGCGGCGCGGGCCGAGGAAGGATCCGCATAGACGGTCTGATAGCGTGCGGCGTCATCGGCCGGCGCGAGTCCGCGGTCTTTGCGCGCTTCGACGATGTAAGGAGGCAGCGGGAGTTCGCCGACGCGGTCCGCGAGCTGGCCCACCGTCTCCCCGGCGGGCAGCGTGAAGCGCACGCGGTATTCGCCGTTCTTGGTCTCGACCGCGACGGCGTGGCGGCCGTCGACGGAAAATCCCGACGCGTCCGAGGCGCGCTTACCCGGGCGCAACATGCACCACCATTCAAGAGGATCGGAAGTCGGACGCAGCAGCAGGCACTCGACCTTGCCCCCGGTCGGGCGCACGCCGAAGAGGCGGGCCTTGAGCACGGTGACGTTATTGCGGATCAGCACCGTGCCGGGCGGAAGCAGGTCGGGCAGTTCGGAGAAGAGGCGGTGCTCGATCGTGCGCGTGGCACGTCGCACCACCAGCAGGCGCGAGCCGTCGCGACGCGGCGCAGGCTCCGCGGCGATACGTTCGGGCGGGAGGTCGAAATCCAGCTCCCGGACGTCCATGGCTTACGCTCCGGTCTTCGGAGGCGTGATCAGCAACTGGCCATCGATCGCGCGCAGGGGCATGAACTCGGCGCCAGGCGGCGCCTTGCGGAGTTCTTCTTCCACCGCCGAGAGCTTCGCGTCCAGGTCGTCGATGCGGGCGACGAAGACCGCTTCCGGCGTCGAGGGCGTGGCGCAGGCGCCGTACTCACGCATCGTGTGGTGGCTAAGCAGGATGTGCTCGAGGCGTTCCATCAGCGAGGCTTCGAGGCCGACCTTCGTGCCGTGCGCACGCACGATGAAGGCGCCGAGGACGAGGTGGCCGTGCAGATTGCCCGCTCGCGTGAAGCTCGCCTTGGCCATGCCGGGTTCGAGGCGGGAGTATTCTTGGACCTTACCCATGTCGTGCAGGACGATGCCGGCGACGGCGAGGGCGTGGTCGACTTTCGGGTAGAGGGGCAGGAGGGCTTCGGCGCACTTCGCCATGCGGAGCGTGTGCTCGAGCAGGCCGTGGCGGAAGGCGTGGTGCATGCCGAGCGCGGCGACGGCTTCATGGAAACGCTCGCCGTATTCTTCGAAGGCGGACTCGACCGTCGCGCGGAGGCCCGCGTGCGGGATGCGCGCGATGATGTCGAGGAGGTCGGCCTTCATCTTCAACGGGTCGTGTTGCGACACCGGGGTGAGCTTGCCCATGATCGCCGGGTCGGCGCGTTCGGCGTCGGTGATCGGCGTGAGCGAGTCGACCTTCAGGTCGGGGCGTCCGTTGAAGTCGCTGACCGTACCGCCCACGCGGACGATCGCTCCGGCCTTGAGGCTCGTCAGGACCGGCTTCACCGGTGAATCACCGAAGACGCGGATCTTGATGTCGTCGGTCGCGTCGGCGATCACCGCTTCATAATAGGTCGAACCGGTCTTCGCAGTCTTGGTGGCGATTTCTCCCAGGGCGCAGATGGCCTGGAAGCGAGAGCCGACCGGGGAGGTCTTGCTTTCACGAAGGGTCAGAAGGGACTCGGACATGGGCGGGAGAGTGGCAGTGGGGGCAGGGGGGAGAAAGAAAATTGCGCGGGGGAGGGGCCCGCGAGGGGGCCCGTGGGCAAGGGGAGATGTATCGGGTAGGGTCGGGACCGCGTCACGACATAGCTGCCATCGTTTCGGGTGGCGGGATTTTCATTTTTCAGGTCCCAGGTCTCGGCCATCGGGTATCAGGTTCAGGTGTTCGGGTTCTGGTGCAGGTCCCGGGCCAGACACCCGCAACCTGCGTAACGTCTCTGCTTCGCAGCATGCCAGCGTGCCAGCATGTCCCCTTGCGGCCTCCGGCCGCGCCTGCTTCGCAGCAGTTCACCATGCCAGCAGTTCCCCCTCTGTCTCTCATGTCCCCTTGCCCCCGTGCCCACTTGTCCCCTACTCATCGTGGCTTCGCCACGATGAGTCCCAAACCCGCCATCCTCGTCCTTTGCACCGGCAACTCCTGTCGCAGCCATATGGCCGAAGGATTCCTGCGGGTCGCGGTCGGGGATGTGGCCGATGTCTTCAGCGCAGGCTCCAAGCCGGCGGGCTATGTGCACCCCCTTTCGATCAAGGTCATGGCCGAGGCGGGCGTGGATATCTCGGCGCACACCTCGAAGCACATGAACGACTTTCTGCCCCGCCGGATTGACGTCGTCATCACCGTCTGCGGCAACGCCGACCAGGTCTGCCCCATGTACCCCGGCCAGGTGGCCCGTTTCCATTGGGGCTTCGATGACCCTGCCCACGCCCAGGGCACCGAGGAGCAGGTCCTTAACGAATTCCGCCGGGTCCGGGATGAGATCAAAACCAAGTTCACGGCTTACGGAATCCAAGTGCGGTCGGGAAAGCTCGGTTAAGGGGGATAATTTACTTAAACCACTGATGAACAGTAGTTTAAGTATAAACGACGGAAATAGTCCATAAAGAGCGACATTTCTTAGGGTTAAACGACCATTTTAGGAAAAATAGGGAGTTTTACTCATATGAAGGTTGTGGGGCGGGGGGGATTTTGCACATTCCTCCTACCCTTAGCCAAAGTTACGACTCTGCTTCCAAAAGCAGAATTCGTGATGTCGGCTTTTCAAGAACTGCTCCCGTGCCAACCCCACCCCGCCGATCATCGCTCTCCCGCGCCTCCTTGATGGTGGCGGCGGCGGTGCTTTCGGTAGGCGTTTCCCCGCAGGCCAAGGCCGCGAATATTTTTTGGGACGTCAACTCGAACATCGGCGGTGCCGGCGGCACCGGCAACTGGGATACCACCAGCGCTTTCTGGTATAACGCCGGTTCAGGCACGACGACCACGGGTGCCAACCCGACATCGGCGGCGACTTTC
>CAINSX010000028.1 GCA_903853185.1 uncultured Opitutia bacterium | reverse complement strand
TCCCTTTGAGAAGGTGGCGGCTTGAAGTCCGCCCATGCCGTGCTTGGCAGCAAGCATCGCGAAGGCGGCGCTGCCGAGGCCGTAGGCGCTCTTGGTGAGGAAGCTGCGTCGATTGATCGACAGAGCGTGGGCGACGGGGACGTAAGGGCGCATGATCTTAGTAGCGGGTGATCGCTTCGTGGGAATTGAGGAGGACGCGGCACGCCTGCGTCCAGGCGGCGAGTTCGGCTGGGTCGCCGGCCGGCGTCGGGCTGAAGCCGACCTTGAGCAGTTTGGCGGCTTCGGCGGGGTTGGACTTATAATAAGCCGTCTGATCGCCGATGAGCTTTTCCATCGAAGGACGTTCGGCCGCTTTGATGTCGCGGCCCATCGCAAGGCGGAAGCCTTGGCTTAGGCGGTCGCCGGCGGGCAGGGTGACCAGTCGGCTGGCCATGCCACGGGCAGCTTCCACGAACGTCGGGTCGTTGAGGAGCGTCAGGGCCTGTTGCGGGGTGTTACTGTAGTTACGGAGTGCGGTGCACTCATCGCGCGAAGGGGCATCGAAGTTGATCAACATCGGGTGCAGGTACATACGTTGCCAATGCATGTAGAGTCCTCGGCGCCACTGGTCGGAGTCCTTGCTCGCGAGATACGTGCGGTTCGGGAACTGCATCGGCTCGTAGTAGCCTTCGGGTTGGTAGGGCTTCACGCTGGGTCCGCCGACATCCGCGATGTTAAGGAGCCCCGCAACGAAGAGGGCGTTGTCGCGGACGAATTCGGCATCAAGGCGGCGAGGGTTCTGCGAGGCGAGTAGGCGGTTATTCGGATCGGCCTCCTTTAACTCAGATCGCAGGCTGCTACCCTGGCGGTAGGTGCGGCTGGTGACCATCAGGCGGATCATCTTCTTCACGTCCCATCCCTTATCGCGGAACTCCAGGGACAGCCATTCGAGCAGTTCTGGATGCGAAGGCAGTTCGCCTTGTGAGCCGAGGTCGTCCAGGCCGGCGCTGAGGCCGGTGCCGTGGAAGATCTGCCAGAGGCGGTTCATCACCGTGCGGGCGGTGATCGGATTATCTTTCGAATTAATCCAGTCGGCGAGGTCGAGTCGGGTCAGTCGTTTCTGTTCGGTGCTGGTGCGCAGGCCGGGTAGGAACGAAGGCGTCGTCGGGAGTACGACCGGGCCAGTCTCATCGAGGAAGTTGCCGCGAGGTAGCACGCGGACCGTGAGCGGCTTGGTGGCTTGGGTGACCATCGACCAAGCGTGGCCATCGTACTGGCGACGGATTGTGGTGGTCAGTATCCGGGTCTTCTCGAGCGTGGCCCGATCAGTGCCGCGGGAGTTGAGGTAAAGGGCGAAAGCGTTAGGCGAAGGGGTCGTCGCCTTTACCGTGACCAGGGTTTCAGGCGAGGTGACCTTCAAGGGGTCGTCGTGCGAGAGCGGAGAGACCGAGGCCTTGAGCGTCAGAGCGGCGTTACTTTCGAAGTGAATGACAAACTTCTCATCGGCCTTGGTCGTGACTGGGGTGTCGAGTAACCAGACCGCATGAACGTCGGCGGCCGGCATCTTCAAGGACCAACCCGTATTGATATCGGTCAGCTCGAAGCTGCTGTTATAACGCGGTTCGCGATGGGTGGCATCGGCCAGGTGGAAGGCGACCGGACGTTCCTTGCCCTTGGCGTCGACGATGCCGAAGCGGGCGGTGATCGTCGCGGCCGAGTCGGCAGGAATGGACCCCTTGGGGAGGTCGATGCGGACGGAGGCGATCGGCGTGGTGTCGGTGTTCAGCGTGATGGCGAAGTCTTCGCCTTTGGCGACCCCCCTGGGCATCTTGATCAAGGCACCGGCTACAAACGCGACGGGGGCAGGGGCGGCCGGCTTCTTGGCGGCAGGTTTTTGGGCGACCGAAGTTGCGTCAGTGTTCTTCGCCGGGGCCTTGGCGGCCATCTTCGTAGGTGCGGCGGTCGGTGCGGCCTTGAGGAAGAAAGTGCCGGCTGGGGAGAGCAGTCCGGTCGGGTGTTCGGATAGGAAGGAGGCGATGTCTTTCTGCCAAGCGGAGAAGTCGGAGACGTCCTTGTGTTCGGCGAAGGTCTGAGTGTAGAGCGTTACGAGTTCAGCGCGGAACTCCGCGTCCTTCTTCGAGCGATAGGCGTTCTTGGTGCGAACCTCAGGATAGAACGGATGGTCATTGCCCACGCCCTTTAGCTCCGGTTCCGGGGTGTAGTTATAGTCCGCGTAGACGCCCCACTGCTTCACGTCGGCGAAGAATGCCTGCAGGGAATAGAAATCCGCCGACTTGATCGGGTCGAACTTATGGTCATGGCACTCGGCACAGCCGAAGGTGCTTCCCAGCCAAGCATTGGACACGGAGCGCACGCGTTCGGCGCCGTACTTCGCAAGGTATTCCTTCACCTGGGCGCCGCCTTCGCGGGTCATCATATTCAGGCGATTATAGCCGCTCGCGACGAGCTGTTCTTCGGTGGGGTTAGGCAGGAGGTCGCCGGCAAGCTGCTCGCGCGTGAAGACGTCGAACGGCTTATTCGTGTTGAAGGCGTTGATGACGTAATCGCGGTAAGGGAAGATGCGCTGATTTTGGTCGCCGTGGTAGCCGACCGTATCGGCGAAGCGGGCGACATCGAGCCACCAGACCGCCATGCGTTCACCGAAGCGGGGGGAGGCCAGCAGGCGATCGACATGCTTCTCATAGGCGTCGGCAGAGTTGTCGGCCACGAAGGCAGCGGTCTCGGCGGGCGTGGGCGGCAGTCCGGTCAGGTCGAGCGAGACGCGGCGCAGCAGGCGTTCCTTAGAGGCTTCGGCGGAAGGGGTGACCTTCTTCTCGGCAAGTTTGGCGCCGATGAAGGCGTCGATCGGGTTCTTGCCTCCGGTGGGCAGGGCGGGGACGACCGGGGCTTCCAGTGCCTTGTAGGCCCAGTGGGGTTCGTAGACCGCACCTTGCGCGACCCAGCGGCGGAAGAGTTCCTTCTGGGCGGCCGTGAGGGTCTTGTGCGACTCCTTGTTCGGCATCACGTCATCTTCGTCCTTGGTGAAGAGACGTTTGATGACTTCGCTCTCATCGGGCTTGCCTGGGACGATCGCGATGGCGCCGCTCTTGCCGGCCTTCAGTGCGTCGTCGCGGAGATCCAGACGCAGGCCGCCTTTGCGCGACTTCGGGTCGAAGCCGTGGCAATGGAAGCAGGTGTCCGACATGATCGGACGGATGTCGCGATTGAAGCGGACCGTATCGGCGGATTCGGCGGCACCGAGGAGACCCGCGACAAGCAAGGGGGCGACTAAAGGCAGGACGCGCATGGGGAAGTCTTTATGACAACCCTGCCCCTCAGGGGTTTCAATGGATTTCTAAGGAAAAGGCCTCAGCGGGCCTGCCAGTTGATTGCATCAATGACCACATAGCCGTTGGCGCCCTCGTTACTGACGATTACTTGGGCCTCCGTCTTGTCCGTGAAATCATACATGCCGAGCGAGACGAGTCGGTCGGCGGGTCCTTTGGCGAGGTTCACCACGCGGTCGGTCTGGCCGCCGGCATGGACGACACGGACCTTGGCGTTGGTGGCCCGATTGGCGTTCGGGACAATCGTGAGGAAGACCTCGTACTTGCCGGCTTTGGTGAGCTTGGTGGAGAAGGTGGCGCTCATCGGGCCCTTCGTGCCTTTGCTGTCATGGCGGTAGCCTTCGCCGATGTAGCCTTTGCCGGCCTGGCTCTCGGTCCAATCACCCGAAAGTTTGGCGTCGGCATCATCGACCGTGATCCCGGGTAGGCGAGGCGCGGAGGCGTGGTCGTCCGATTCCGCCGGGTATTTAGTAAGATCGATGGCCTTGCTGAGCACCTGGCCGTCGGCGAGTAGGCGGGCCTTGAGGTCGGCGTAGGGGACGTCCTGGACGGCTAGCTTGCCGTCGATTGCCATGACAGCGGCGGTGGCGGCGGACTGACCGAGGATCATGAAGACGGGCTCCATGCGGATCGAGCCGTAGGCGATGTGCGTGGCGCTGCAGGCGACGGGCACGAGGAGATTCGCAGCCTGGCCTTTCTTCGGGACCAGCGCGCCGTAGGCGATTTCGTAAGGGCCGCGCGGAGAGACGCCGATATCGCCTTCGTTCTGCACGGAGCCTTCGGGGGTGATGTAGCGCTGGGTGTTATGCGAATCGATCATGTAGGAACCCATGCCGACCGACTCCGGGGTCGGCTTCACCTTCGTCAATTCGTTCTCGGTCATCTCGAAAGCGCCGACCATACGGCGGGCTTCGCGGACGTAGATCTGGTGAGACCAGGTACCGTTGTCCTTGCACTCATCTTTAGGTAGGCCCCAGGTGTTCATCTTCTCGCGGACGTCGGCCGGGACGCGCGGATCGGTGC
>CAINSX010000027.1 GCA_903853185.1 uncultured Opitutia bacterium | reverse complement strand
CTTGACTGAAAGCGGGTATGGCGTCGACGGCCTTTACCTCGACGAAGAGGGCAAGAAGAAGGAGGGTAAGGTGTTTACTCATGCAAAAGAAGCGGGGCCTATCCCGTTAAGACAGCAGGATAGGGGAAAGGTTGGAAAGTGTTTCCAGCCCTACCCCTGGTTTCGGCCCTGCCCCCGACCTTAAGGCCCTTACAGCCCGATGAAGACGAGCTGGCCGGCCTTGCTGTCCGGGATAATCAGCTGGCCATGGGCTTCGTCGACATAGATGTCGGCGGCGGCCTGAAGTTCGAGGCCTTCCGAGAGGAGGGCCGGATGCGAGCCGTCGGCTTCATAGCGCGTGACGCGGCCGAACATCACCTCGGAGATGTAGAAGCGACCCTTGGAGTCGTGGACGATGCCGTCGCCGGAGCGGTGGCCCTTGGCGATGGTCGTGAAGGCGCCGTCCTTATATTCCAGGACGTCGCCGGTGAAGAACTCGGCGAGGCGGATGCGGCCGTCCTTCAGGACGTCGACGCCGTTCGGGTTGAGCATGCGGGCGTTCGGGGCGATGACTTCGGTCACCTTGCCGTCGAGCGTCACGCGGAAGAGGCGGGCGATGACCGGGATAGCTTTGTGTTCAGGGCTGTCGATCGGCCAGAGCTTGTTGTTGGCGTCGCGCATCTTGGTCACGGCGCCCATGTCGGTCACCAGGATGCTCTGGCCCGAAGGTTCGACCTCGACGTCGTTGAGGAAGGTGGGGGCGGTCGGGAAATCCTTCGGACCTGCGAGGACGGACTTGTGGCCCTTGGCGTCGACTTTCCAGACCGTATCGAAGTCGGCCGTGATGATGAAGCCACCTGCGAAGACGGTGCCCTTCGGGTCGTTGAGTCCCGTGGTGAAGTCGGTGACGGTGTCGCCGTGCACGCGGACGATTTTGCCGTCGCCGTCGCCGGCCTTGCGGCTCGGTCCCATGATGCTGACGAAGAGGTCGCCGTCGAAGCCGCGGGTGACGCTCTCCGGGTTGGCGCCGACGGCGAGCTTGCGCGGAGCGGCCGGTAGGGCGACGGAAGCGAGGGTAACGAGGAAGAGAAGGGCGGTCTTCATAAGGCCTTTATTTCCGACGCGGCGTCGAGCGGAGTCAAGCGGTCAGCCGAAGATCAGCCAGACTGCCGCGAAGGCCGTGAGCCAGGCTAGGATCGACTCAAAGGCGTCCTGCTTGATGCGCTTCAGGATCTGCCAGCCCAGGACGATGCCGGCGATCACGCCAGGCAAGAGGACAAGGTTGGTCATCAGTGACTTTTCGGTGACAAGTCCGAGGCTGCCGCTGAAGGGTAGCTTGAAGAGGTTGATGAAAAGGAAGAAGCGGCAGAAGACGCCGAGGTGCTCCTTCTTCTCGAGCCGTTGCGCCAACAGGTAGACCGTCATCACCGGCCCGGCGGCGTTGGCGAGCATCGTGGACACGCCTGAGACGAATCCCATGCCCCAGGTGAAGGTGCGGTGGCGGGTGAGCGCGAGCAGCTGTTCGCGGCGGCGGTTCAGGACGACGTTGAAAGCGAGTAGGGCGAGGATGAGTACGCCGATGACGATGCGGGCCGTGCCGTTGTCGACCTGGTCCAGTAAGAACCAGCCGGCGAAGACGCCGACAATCGCCGCGGGGATCATCGGGACGATCTGGCGCCAGCTGCCGCCTCCACGATTGATGAGGTAGCCCATGAGGTCGGCGACGATGAGCATCGGGAGTACGATCCCCACCGAAGGCTTGGCGCCGAAGATCTTGGCCATCAGCACGACGTTGAGCGTCGCGGTCCCGGCGAGGCCGGATTTCGAGAGGCCGATGCAGAGCGCGCCGAAGAGGGCGAGCAGTAGGATCCAGCCGCCGGCCGGCAGCAGGGTGTGGCTCTGGATCCAGTCGTTCATCCGCCGCAGTGAGTCGGAATCCGTCTCAGCGGGCGAGCGTGTTCCGTAGAACCACTCAGCCAAAGGGGTCAGGCCGCACCTTGTTGTCGCTGAACCTAAAATCGCCTTAAAGTGGCGAGTTTAGGTTCACCCAATGCGTGGGTACG
>CAINSX010000026.1 GCA_903853185.1 uncultured Opitutia bacterium | reverse complement strand
TCATCCTCCACGGCAGTGACGGCTTTGTCTGTGGCAACGGCAGCACCAGCGCGAATTTCAGCGGCAAGTCCTATGTCTACGTGGCCTGGGGCTAGGGAGATCTCCATGATGCTCGAGCAAAGCGAGCCCTCGCAAAACTGGCTGGTACCGCTGGGCGGCGCCGCGCTGGGGTGGGCGGTATCCACCTGGACCGGCATGTCAAGAAGGACGCCAATGGCGTCGACTTCAACTGATCCGACAAGCATCCTGATAAAAGGCCGCCCACTGGGCGGCCTTTTTCATGCCTATTCGAACCGAGGGGCACCACTCCCCTCCCCGTTTAGGCTTTAACCTCCGACCCACCGCGACTACATCCCACCCATGTGGTATTATGAACAAAACGGCAATCGCATCGGTCCAGTCGACGAGGCCACCATGCGCGGCCTCATCGCCAATCGCACCATCTCCATCGACACGCTGGTCTGGACCAACGGCATGGCCAACTGGACCCCGCTCCAGCAGACCCAGCTCGCCGCCGGCCTGCCCGTCCCTCCGCCTTCGCTCAATCAGACGCCCCAGGCCCCCAACCCCAACGCCAAGGACAGAGTTGTCTACGTCCTGCTGGCCGTCTTCCTCGGTTCCTACGGCATCCACAATTTCTTTGCGGGCTACACCAAGCGCGGCGTGACCCAGCTTCTCATCTCGATCCTCACTTGCTTTATCGGCTCCATCCCGATGTGGATCTGGGCCATCGTCGAAGCCTGCACGGTCGAGCAGGACGCCAACGGCGTCCGCTTCAAGTAAGTCCCGACTTACCGACCAACAAAAAGGCCGCCCGATGGGCGGCCTTTTGCTTTACGTGACTCGCAGGCTTACTTACCGGCGACGTAGGCGAGACCAGCGGCGACCTTGGCCACCGGCTCGGTGCCTTCGAGGAGGTCAGCGATGGGATCCCACTTGCCGTTGACGAGGCCGTCACGGGCGGAAGCGGCGATACCGGCCTTCCAAGTCTTGGCGCCAGCGGAGACGGTCAGCTGGGCGACGTCGACGGTGACTTCGACATCCGGGTTGGCGCGCACGAAGGCGTCGCACTCGGCGAGGTCTTCCTTGGAGAGGGTCATGCAGGGCACGCCGAGGGTCGTGGAGTTACCGAAGAAGATCTCCGCAAAGCTACCCCCGACGAAGGCGGTGAAACCATAGCGCCAGAGCGACTGGGGAGCGTGCTCACGGGAGCTGCCACAGCCGAAGTTGAAGCCGACGACCATGACGCCCTGCTTGGCGGCGGCGATACGGGCGGCTTGGGCCGAGTTCATCGGGTGCGGGCGCTCCTTTCCGTCCGGGCCGGTGCGCTCGTCGCGGAAGGCGTGTTCGCCGAGACCGTCGAAGGTCACGCAGCGGAGGACGCGCGCAGGGATGATGCGGTCGGTGTCGATGTCGTCGCCGGGGACGGCGAGGGCGAGGGCTTTGACCTGGGTGATTTTGGCGAGGGACATGGCGGTTTGAAAGGGATTAGGCGGCGACGGGGCGGCGGATGACACAGACGGGCATCGCGAGCGCCGAAGCGAGCGAGACGAGGCGCTCTTCGGCGACGGAGGCGGCGACGGTCTCGTCGGCCACCAGGATCGCATGTCCGTCCACGACCCACGGCAGGGTCACGGTGCACACGGGCTTACCGTCGTAATGGGCGTCGACACGCACGTCGCGCTGGCAGGCGAGCCCTTCGGCCGAGCAGGCCACGGCGACGTCATCGCCATGGGCGATGCGTTCGAGCACGCGGTCGACTGGCGCGGAGACGGACATCAGACCTTGAAAACTTCGCGGGCGTCCGCGACGTGACCGGTGATGGCAGCGGCGGCGACCATGAGCGGGCTCATGAGCACGGTACGGCCGGTCTGCGAGCCCTGGCGGCCCTTGAAGTTGCGGTTCGAGGAGCTGGCGCAGAGCTGGTCGCCCACGAGCTTGTCGGGATTCATCGCAAGGCACATGGAGCAACCTGCGCCACGCCATTCGAAGCCGGCTTCGATATAAATCTTATCGAGGCCTTCATGGACGGCCTGGATGGCGGTGAGCTGCGAGCCGGGGACGACGATCGCCTTGACGCTCGGGCTGACCTTGCGGCCCTTGAGGTACTTGGCGACTTCGCGAAGGTCGGAGATGCGGCCGTTGGTGCAGGAGCCGAGGAAGCAAACGTCGACCTTGGTGCCCTTGATCGGGGTGTTCGGCGCCAGCTTCATGTGGGCGTAGGCGTCTTCGGCGGTCTGGCGGTCGGCGGCGTTGAGGGTCTCAAGCGCCGGCATCTTCTCGTCGATGAACACGGCCTGTCCCGGGGTGATGCCCCAGGTGACGGTCGGGCGGATTTCCTCGGCCTGGAAGACCTTGACGTCGTCATACTGGCAACCGGCGTCGGAAGCGAAGGAAGCCCAGCGGGCCACGGCGGCATCCCAATCGGCGGCCTTCGGGGCGTAGGGCTTGCCCTTGATGTAGTCGAAAGTCTTCTGGTCCGGATTGACGTAACCGCAACGGGCGCCGCCTTCGATGGACATGTTACAGACGGTCATGCGCTCCTCGAGGGAGAAGCCGTCGAAGGTCGTGCCAGCGTATTCGTAAGCGTAGCCGATGCCGCCGTTGACGCCGAGAACGCGGATGATGTGCAGGATGACGTCCTTGGCGTAGACGCCCGGGGCGAGCTTGCCGTTCACTTCGATGCGGCGGACCTTGAGAGGGCTGAGGGCGAGGGTCTGGGTCGCGAGGACGTCGCGGACCTGCGTGGTGCCGATGCCGAAGGCGATCGCGCCGAACGCGCCGTGGGTGGCGGTATGGGAGTCGCCGCAGGCGATCGTGGTGCCGGGCTGGGTAATGCCCTGCTCCGGGCCGACCATGTGGACGATGCCCTGGGTGCCGGTGGTGGTGTCGAAGAAGCGGATGCCGTAGTCCTTGGTGTTCTTACGGAGGGCCTCGATCATCTCCTGGGCGATCGGGTCGGAATAGGGCTCCTTGAGCTCGTTAGTCGGGACGATGTGGTCGACCGTGGCGAAGGTACGCTGGGGATACTTCACCATGAGGCCCAGATCCCGGAGCATGCCGAAGGCCTGGGGGCTCGTCACCTCGTGGATGAGGTGCGTGCCGATGAACAATTGGGTCTGCCCGTTAGGCAGCTTGCGCACCGTATGCGCTTCCCAAACTTTCTGGAACAGGGTCTTGGCCATCTTGGTAAAAGGTGAAGGGTCAACGTAGGAAGGGACAAGGGCTGGTCAATCCCGCAGGCAAGACGGGGGCGGGCATATTTGGCGATAAAACACCTGCCGCCAGGGGGCACCCACCGCCGTGTCTTGACCCGCTCGCCCCTCCCCTTCCATCCTCCACCCATGGCCCGCACGCTCACCCTCAGCTTCTCCTGCCCCGACACCAGCGGCATCGTGGCCGAGGTGTCCGCGTTCGTCGCCGGCCATAAGGGTTGGATCACGGAAGCCAGCCAGCACACCGAGCACGAGCTCTCCCGCTTCTTCATGCGCGTGGAGATCCGGGCCGAATCCCTCGACTTCCCGGCAGGCGAATTCGCCCAACGCTTCGCCCCTCTGGCCAAGAAGTTTGCGATGGACTGGAAAGTTTCCGACTCCGACCAGCCTCGCCGCGTCGTCCTGCTCTGCTCCAAACAGGAACACTGCCTCTACGACCTGCTCGCCCGTCAGGTCGCCCAGGATTTCCCGTTCGTCGTGCCCTGCGTGATCTCCAACCACGAGAACCATCGCAAGGTCGTCGAAGCCCACGGTATTCCTTTCCACTACGTCCCGGTGACGCCTGAGACAAAGAATGCGGCGTTTCGCAAGATGGAGCAACTCTTCCGCGACGCGCAAGCCGACCTGATTGTCCTCGCCCGCTATATGCAGGTGCTCGACGAATCGATGTGCCGCGACTTCGCCGGCAAGATTATCAACATCCACCATTCGTTCCTGCCCTCGTTCGCTGGCGCCAAGCCTTACCATCAGGCCCATCGCCGCGGCGTGAAGCTCATCGGCGCGACCTGCCACTTCGTCACACCCGACCTCGACGAAGGACCCATCGTGGAACAAGACGTGATCCGCATCGACCATTCGGACACGCCGGAAGACATGGCCCATCTGGGCAAGGATATCGAGAAGGTCGTGCTCGCCCGCGGGTTGCGCGCCGTCGTCGAGGACCGCGTTCTCTTAGCTGGCAATAAGACCGTTATCTTCCGTTAAAAACAGCCCCCTTGGAGGGGTTTGGCGTTGGCGAGGATGAGCAGGAAAGGCAAGGTGAGCACACCCCTTACCATGCGTCCCCTCTGCGCCTTCCTCTTCGCGACCTCCGTCGCTTTAGCCGCCGTTTCTCCGGAAGAGATCACGCCGACCAAGAAGGCCCCCTTCATCCCGCCCGCCGAAGCGGCCCGCGGCGAACTGGTCGACGGCATCAAGGCCTACATGGCCAAGGAACCCGGCACGTTCGGCGCCCACGCTTCCGCGCAGGACTTCCCCGGCATCGTCGAAGCCAAGGAACGCGTCTCTCGCACCGTCGCCTACGATTCCAATCTCGTCCATCGCTGGGACACCACCGCCGGCAACGCCCCTAATCTTGCCACCGGACCCGACGTCTGGCAGGAGACCGGCCTCTACGCCGCCCCGGGCGAGGTCGTGATCGTGAAGGTCGCGTCAATCCCGGAGAACCGCGTGGTGAAGGTCATCATCGGCTGCCACCGCGACAGCCTGCTCAAGCTCGACAAGTGGAACCGCTTCCCAGTCATCGCGCGCTCCTTCGAACTAAAGGTCGGCGAAATCAAGATCGCTAATCCGTTTGGCGGCCAGCTCTTCATCCAGAGCTCCCACAAGGATTGGCGTAAGCCGGTGAAGGCCTCTCCTTCTACCCCGCTGCAGTTCAGCAACGCCGTTGCGATGCCGACCTACGTCCTCGGTAAAGACACGCCCGACACGTGGATAAAGGCCAAGCAGCACCCCGCTCCGTGGGTCACCCTCGTCGGCAAGCAGGTCATCCTGCACGTTCAGGCCTCGGAGGTGAAGAAGCTCACCGACCCGAAAGGGCTGCTAGAGTGGTGGGACAAGGCAATGGCTCTGGAAGACGACCTGATCGGACTCACCCGCCTGGCCCCCGAGCGGGTCGTGCCGGACCGACAGATCTCCGCTGGCTTCATGCACTCGGGCTACCCCTTCATGTGCTGGATCGAACCTTCGCAGAAGGACAGCATCGACCTCCCGAAGCTGACCAAGGAAGGCAACTGGGGCTTCTTCCACGAACTCGGACACAACCACCAGCGCACGACCTGGACCTTCGACGGCCAGACGGAAGTGACCTGTAATCTGTTCTCGCTCTACGTCATGGAAAAACTCGTCGGCAAACCCCAGGGCCGCGGTCACCCGGCGATGGAGAAGCTCGATGAGATGCTGGCGAAGCGCTTCGCGGCCGAGCCGAACAAGGGCCCGTTCGAACAGCTCGCGACCTTCGTCGTCCTGATACGCGCCCACGGCTGGGGTCCCCTGCGCGAGACGCTCCGCTCCTACGCCGCCGTCGCCACCCCGAAGGGCGCGACCAAGGAACAGCTGCAGAGCATCTTCGCCGAACGCTACGGCAAGGCCGCCAAGGCCGACGTGAGCGAGTATTTCGAAAAGATGGGCTACCACGTCGAGTCGACCGCCAAGACCTCCCTCAAAGGGCTTCCCGCCTTCAAGCCGACCCTGCCCACGCCGGCTAAGTGACGCTGCGGCAACAGCTCCCGGGGTGACGCCTTCTGCCTCGCCCTGCGGGCTTATTTAAACTTAATACGCGTCCACCGGCCCTCACCGGCGTCCACCGACCATGTCCCTCATTTCCCGCCTTTCCGCCCGCCTCCAGAACCACCCTAAGCGTATCGTCTTCCCCGAAGGCGCTGACGCCCGCGTCATTCAGGCCGCCCGCCAGTTCGTCGTAAAGAAGCTCGGGGTGCCGATCCTCGTCGGCGACCGCCAACGCATCAAGGTCAACGCAGCTCGCCTCAACATCAGCCTCGAAGGCATCCGCGTCGTCGAACCGGAACGCAGCGACGAGCTCAAGAGCTTCACCGAAAAACTCGAATCCATCCAGCGTTACGGCAACACGAACCTCCAGGGCAACCCGGCCGAACTCGCCCTCAACCCAAACTACTTCGCCTGCCTGATGGTCGCCACCGGCGGCGCCGACGCCCTGATCTCCGGCGCGACCACGCACGCCTCCTCCGGCCTCCGTGCCATCCTCCAGGTGATGCCCCGTCAGCAAGGCGTCGAAACGGTCTCCTCGATGCAGATCCTCGAATCTGAAGAAGGTAAGTTCGGCATCGAAGGCGTGCTCTTCCTCGCCGATTGCGGCGTCATCCCGGAACCGACCGCCGAACAGCTCGCCGACATCGCGGTGACCACCGCAGGCCTCGCTGGCCACCTGACCAACACGACCCCAAAGGTCGCGATGCTCGCCTACTCGACCCACGCCTCCAATCCGCGCCTGGCTTCCGTGAAAAAAGTCCAGGTCGCCACTGACCTCGCCCGCCGCAAGGCCCGCGAGCTGGGTATCACCTGCGACATCGACGGTGACATGCAGGCGGACGCGGCGATCAATCCTTTCGCGGCCCAGTCTAAGGAGGTCGCCGGCGCCGTCGCCGGCCGTGCGAGCGTGCTGATTTTCCCTGACCTGAACTCGGGCAACATCGCTTCGAAGCTGGCCCAGCATATCGCCGACATCCCGGCCTACGGCCAGATCCTCACGGGCCTCGAACGTCCGGCGGCAGAAATCTCCCGCGGCGCCAGCGCCCATGACATCTTCGGCACGGCCGTCATCGTCGCCGCCCAGGCGGTCGACAAGTCCTACCTCTTCCCGAAGCTCAAAGACGGCCCCGCCGCCTGACCATGGCCGTTCGCAAACGCTTCGCCGAGAACGTCCCCGGGCTGCTCCTGCGCCCGATGAACCTCGACACGCGACGGATCTTCGTCGCGGCGACGCGCATGAACGACGGCAAGACGACCACCTGCCTCGGCCTCACGGCCGCGCTGCAGGCGATGGGCCTGCACGTGGGCTACATCAAACCCATCGCCCAGCGCGTGGTGATGTCAGGCGAAGACCAGGTCGATGAAGACACGCTCCTCATCGACGGGCTCTTCGACCTCGATATCCCGATCGCGGCAATGTCGCCCGTGGCCATCGGGCCTGACTTCACCAAGCAGTACCTCGAGAACCCCGACGAGATCGGGCCGCAGCTCAAGGACCGTATCTGCCGTGCCTTCGACCGTACGGCCTACGGCAAGGATATCGTGGTCGTCGAAGGTTCCGGCCATGCCGGCGTGGGCTCGGTCTTCGGTGCTTCCAACGCTGATAATGCCCGCGTACTGGGCTCAAAGGCCATCATCGTCGCCGCCGGCGGCATCGGGAAACCCATCGATGAGATTGCCCTCAACAAGGCCCTCTTCGATAAGGCGGGCGTGGAAGTCGTCGGGGCTATCCTGAACAAGGTGATGCCGGACAAGCTCGAATTCATCCGCGATTTCGCCGGCCGTGGTCTGCGTAAACTCGGCGTGCCCCTTCTCGGCGTCGTTCCCCTGCAGGAGATGCTGGTCTACCCAAACCTCGACCAGGTCGCCGACGAAACCAAGGCCCGCTGGATCCACCAGCCCGAAGGCCTGCGCCGCGTCCGCCGCGTGGTCATCGGCGCGATGTCTGCCCGCCGCTGCGCCGAATACCTTCGCACGCCCGGCACCCTCGTCATCGTCCCGGGAGACCGCGAAGACCTCCTCGAAGCCTTCCTCGGGGCCGCCGACGCGAAATCCCTCACGGGTATCATCTTCTCCAACGGCCTGTTGCCCAACGACGGCATCGTCCGCCGCATGAAGGAAGCCGGCATCCCGATGGCCGCCGTCGAGGCCGAGTCCTTCGCGGTCACGGCACGCATCAATAATATGTCGGTGAAGACGATGCGCCAAGACGCCGACAAGATCCCGGTCATCCAGAAGATGATCTCGGAGTCCGTCGACATCCAGGGCCTACTGCGCTCGCTCTAAATCTCAGACCGTCCGCAGGATCTCGCCGAGACGCGTGAAGTGCGTCTCGTCAAAGCCCATCGCTCGCTTGAGGAAGGCATCCCGCTCGATCAGATTGGGGATTTCGCCGGCCGCCCGCCACTG
>CAINSX010000025.1 GCA_903853185.1 uncultured Opitutia bacterium | reverse complement strand
GTTGGCGGCGGCCTTCGAGGTGTCGTAGGCGACGGATCCCTTCTTGGCCACGGCAGCGTTGGCGCTGGTGGTCAGGACGAGGTTGCCGCGGAGACCCTGTTCCTTCCAGGTCTTGAAGGCTTCGTCGGCGACGAGGTAGCTGCCGGTGACGTTGAGGGCGAAGGTGAGCGCCCACTTGTCGTCCGGGATATGGCCGGTGGTGTCGGGGGAGACGAAGATGCCAGCGGTGACGCAGATGGAGTCAAAGCCACCGTAGGCGAGCGCGACCTGATCGAGCATCTTGCGAATCGAGGAGCGATCCATGATGTCTCCCGAAAGGCCGATGGCCGGGCCGCAGTTGGAGAGGCCGGTGCCGGCGACGCCGATGCCCGTGCCGAGCTTATCGGTGATTTCCTTGGCGGTGGCCTGGGCAGCCTCGACGTTCTTATCGACGCAGACGATGTGGGCGCCTTCCTTGACGAGGCGATGGGCGGTCTCCTTGCCGATGCCAGAGCCGGCGCCGACGACGATGATGACTTGGCGGGCGAGTTCCTTCTCGGCCGGCATGCGCTTCAGCTTAGCTTCTTCGAGCAGCCAGTACTCGATGTCGAAGGCTTCCTGCTGGGGCAGGGCGATGTACTGGTCGATGGCTTCGGCGCCACGCATGACTTCGACGGCGCAGTTATAGAACTCGGCCGTGACGCGGGATTCGGACTTGTCCTTACCCCAAGCGATCATGCCGAGGCCAGGGATGAGGACGACGGTTGGGTTCGGGTCGCGCATCGCCGGAGAGTTCGGGCGCTTGCAGGCGTTATAATAGGTGGCGTAGTCCTTGCGGTACTGCTCGAGGGCGGCGGCGAGCTTGGTCTTCAGCGCGGCGGCGTCTTCGGTCTGCGGATTCCAATTCACATACAGAGGCTTGATCTTCGTACGGAGGAAATGGTCTGGGCAGGAGGTGCCGAGCTCGGCGAGGCGAGGAGCGTCCTTCGAGTTGACGAAGCGGAGGATCTTCTCGTCGTCCTGGACGGTGCCGATGAAGCGCTTCTCCTTGGAGACCTGGCCGCGGAGCCAAGGCAGGATGGCGGCGAAGGCCGCATGGCGCTTCTCCGTGTCGAGGGTCTGGTAGAGCGCGCCGCCGAAGGCCTTGGCGTCGCCGCCCTTGGCCTGGTACTTGGCGTCGATGTAGGCTGCGGCCTGCTCAATCATGGCGAGAGTCAGTTCATAGCAGGCCTTGTCGTCGTCAGCCCAGGAGATGAAGCCGTGCTGGCCCATCATGATGGCCTTGATGGCGGGCTGCGCGCGGGAGATGTCCTGCATGGCGAGGCCGAGCTCAAAGCCCGGGCGCATCCACTTCACGTAGGCCATCTTGCCGGCGAAGATTTCCTTGGTGAGCTCTTCGCAGTTCTTGGAAGCGGCGATCGAGATGATCGCATTCGGGTGCATGTGGTCGACGTGCTTGCCGGGAAGGAAGCTGTGCAGGGGGGTGTCGATCGACGACGCGCGGGGGTTAAGGTTGAAGGTGGCGTGGTTGTACATGCCGACCATGTCGTCTTCGGCCTGGGACTTCAGTCCCTTGTCGGCACGGGCAGCGTAGGACTTCTGCAGGCCGACGAGCTTGTCCTGATAGAGGGACGAGAAGTTCTCGCGATTGCTGGTGCGGAGGTCGCCGCCGGAGCCCTTGACCCAGAGGACCTGGGTGTCGGTGCCAGTCAGGGGGTCCTTCTCGACGATTTTGGACGAGGTGTTGCCGCCGCCGGTGTTCGTGATGCGCTGGTCGGCTCCGAGCTTGTTGGAGCGATAGACCAGACGGCCGACCGGATCGAGCTTCGCGGCTTCGGCATCGTTCCAGAGGTGAGAGACGTACTTGTAGTTGGACATGTTTGTTACGTGGAAAGGGAGGGTGTTGAGTAAGGGGTTTTATGACTTCTTTAAACCATTAAACTTGGCTTGGGCGGCCGCCCAAGCGGACGTCGGATTAGGTTTGTAAGTCACTACCTCAAAGGAGTTTCGGACGACCTTGCGGAGTTCGTCGAGGTTCTTGAGCTCCTTCATGGCGATGGCTTGGACGAGAATGTTGCCGGCAGCCGTGGCTTCGACCGGTCCGGCGATGACGGTTCGACCCGTGGCGTCAGCCGTGGCCTGGTTGAGCAAGGCGTTGCGGCAGCCGCCGCCGACGATGTGCAGGCGCTTCAGTGTACGACCGGTAAGTTTCTCCATGCCATCCATCTCGACGCGATAAAGGAGCGCGAGCGACTCGAGCACGCAGCGGGCGATCTCGCCGTGCGTCTTCGGTACGGGTTGCTTGGTCTCGCGGCAGAAAGCCTGGACCTTGGCGACCATGTCGCCGCGCTTGGCGAAGCGCACGTCGTCGGGACGGATGAACGAGCGGAGCGACGGCGCCTTGAGCGCGAGCTTCACGATCTCGCCGTAGTCAGAGACTTCGCCTTTCTCCATCCACTCACGACGGCATTCCTGGAGGACCCAAAGGCCGACGAGGTTTTTGAGGAAACGCGAGGTGCCGCCAAAACCGACTTCATTCGTATACTTCGCTTTGCGCACGGTCTCGTTGACGAGCGGCTTAGGCAACTCGAGGCCGAGTAGCGACCAGGTGCCGGAGGAAAGGTAGGCCCAATCGTCCCCCTTGGTGGCGGGAACGGCGGCGACGGCGGCGGCGGTATCATGCGCGCAGGTCGTAACGACCTCGGCTTTACCGAGGCCGGTTTCTTTCGCGAGGTAAGGCAGCATCTTGCCGAGCTTCACGCCGGGGGCGACGGGCTTGGGGAAAATATGCTTCGGGATGCCGAGCTTCTTCAGTACTGGCCACGCCCAATCGCGTTTGCGGGTGTCCCAGCACTGGCTACCAGAGATCAAGGTCTCTTCGGCGCGAGCCTTGCCGGTCAAAAGCCAGGTGATGTAGTCGCCGATGAGCAGGAACTTATCCGCGAACTGGAGCATCTCCGGGCGGTTCTCGGCGTCGTCGAACAGTTGGTAAAGCGTGTTGATCGAGATCGAGGCGATACCGGTGCCTTCGAAGATCTCCTTCTGGGAGAAACGGCGCATCGCCAGTTCGTAGGACTTGAAGCTGCGTTCATCGCGATAAGTGAACGGGAGCGAGAGCAAGGGTCCATCTCCCTTGAGCAGGACATAGTCGACGCCCCAGGAGTCGCAGGCGATGGACTTGATTGGGCCGAGCTTGGCGCCCTTGGCGAGGCCGATACGGATTTCGCGGAAGATACGGATGATGTCCCAGCGGAGCGTGCCGTTCGCGGTGATGGCACCGTTGGAGAAACGGTGGATCTCCTTCATGGTGAACTTCCCGGCCTTCAGCTGGCCGAGGATGACGCGCCCGGATTCGGCTCCGAGGTCGATGGCGAGGTAGTTGGACATGGTCAAAGGGGCAGGGGAGGGGTGGATGAGGTCACATTCCGAGCATCTTCTGGCGGTAATGCTCATCCGGGCGTCCGGCGATGCGCTCGCACTGGGCGGCAGTCAGGAAGACAGGTCCGCCGAGGGGGGCGGCGCCGACGAAGATCTCGGCGGCTTTCTCCGCCATGAGCAGGGAGCCGAGGACGGCCTTGGGCGAAGATCCGACGGCGATGATGCCATGGTTCTGCAGCAGGATGACCTTGGGGTCGCGACCGGTGCGCTTGACGAACGACACGACTTCACGGCGGATGGCCTGAGACAGCCCAAGGCCGGGTTCGGCGTAAGGCACGAAGACGGACTCGACGCCGCACATCACGATCTCATCCGGACAGGCG
>CAINSX010000024.1 GCA_903853185.1 uncultured Opitutia bacterium | reverse complement strand
TAGGTCCAGAGGGTGATCAGGAAGATGGCTGGCAGGCGGGCGGCCGTCAGGAGGTTGGGGAGATGCCTAAGAAAACGCATGTGGGCTTGCCGAAAGGATGTTCCCGCCCGAGAGTATGCCGCAACAGGAAAACGATGTCCCGCCTCCCACGCATCGCCGTCTACCCCGGCACCTTTGACCCGATCACACTGGGGCACCTGGACGTCCTCCGTCGCGCGTCGCGCCTCTTCGATAAAGTCATCGTCGCCGTAGCCGCCAGCGACAGCAAGAACCCGTGGTTCAACGTCGAGGAGCGCCTCGGCATGGCCCGCCAGGCCTGCAAGGGCATCCGCAACGTCAAGGTCCTCGAACTCGACGGCCTGACGGTCGAATTCGCCCGCAAGCACCAGGCGGCCGCCATCATCCGCGGCCTTCGTAAATTCAGCGATTTCGAGTTCGAATTCGACCTCGCCCATGCCAATCGGCTGATGGCCCCGGAGATCGAAACGGTCATCCTGATGCCCAGCCAGGACCAGTTCGTGACCTCCTCCAGTTTCGTAAAGGACATCGCCCGCCATAAGCTCTCCCAGGCCGCGGCCTTCGTCCCCCGGTGCGTCTTGCCCCACCTGCGCCGAAGGTTGGCCGAAAAGGCCTGAAAAGGCCTGCCTTCCGCTGTTGACCGTGGGGGGTAGTTCTATTTGCTCGGCCATTCCCCCCACTGCTTCCGCAGACCCGGGGCCTCCCTCCCTTTATACCTACCATGGACATCAAAATCCAAGAAACTAACCCGACCCGCCGCTCCGTCACCGTGACGGTCCCCGCCGCGGCCGTCGCCGCCGCCGAGAAGGAAGTCCTGAAGGGCTTCTCTCGCGAGGCCGCCCTACCTGGCTTCCGCCCGGGCAAGGCCCCCGAAGCCGTCGTGCGCCTGAAGTACAGCAAGCAGATCGCCGACGAGGTCAGCCAGCGCCTCCTTTCCCAGGGCTACGAACGCATCCAGCAGGAGAAGTCCTTCACGGTCTATACCGTGGCTGACGTCCAGAAGGAAGCCGGCTCCGGCACCGACGCGGTCTTCCGCTACGAAGTCGACGTCGTCCCTGACTTCAAGACCCCGGACTGGAAGTCCGTCAAGGTCCCCGCCGAGACCATCACGGTCACCGACGCCGACATCGACGAGCACCTGAAGAAGATCCTCGAACAGCGCGCCCGCTACGAGAAGACCGATGACGCCGCCGCCAAGGGCGACTACGTCCGCGTCGGCTACGTCGGCACTGTCGACGGCAAGCCGGTCTCCGAGATCGACGCCGAAGCGAAGTCCTACGGCAGCGCCGAATCCACTTGGGAAGAAGCCGGTGCCGAAGGCGCCGCCGTCGCTGTCCCCGCCATCGCCCAGGCCGTCATCGGCCTCAAGGCCGGCGCCACGGGCCAGGCCGAATACGTCTTCCCCGCCACGCATGAACGCGAAGCCCTCCGCGGCAAGAAGGTCTCCTACGCCATCACGGCCTCCGAAGTCCGCCGCAAGGAACTCCCGAAGGTCGACGAAGCCTTCTGCAAGGCCGTCGGCGTGAAGGATGAAGCCGAACTCCGCGACCAGCTCAGCAAGGGCATCGAAGGCTCGAAGAAGCAGGCCGCCGAGACCGCCCGCCGCGAAAAGGCCGTCGACGCCCTCCTCGCCGGTCAGGACGTCCCCCTCCCGGAATCCGCCATTCTCTCCGGCGCCCAGGGCCTCTTCTACCAGTACGCCGAAATGCGCCTGCGCAGCGGCACGAAGCCCGAAGAGCTTGAGACCCAGCGCGACGACATCCTCGCCGAAGCCAAGAAGGCCGCCGCCCTCCGCGTCCGCGCCCAGTTCGTCCTCACCCGCATCGCCGAAGAGCTGAAGCTCG